>JAFSMW010000104.1 GCA_017447745.1 Thermoguttaceae bacterium | reverse complement strand
TAAACGCGATTTTCGGAACGTGATACTTTTCCGCCTGACGCCAGACGGTTTCCGACTGGGCTTCAACGCCTTCGCGAGCGGAAAAGACTACTACAGCCCCGTCCAGAACGCGCAGCGAACGTTCAACTTCCGCTGTGAAATCAACGTGACCGGGCGTGTCAATAATATTATAAACGCAGTTGTTCCATTGAATTGGAACGGCGACGGAATAAATCGTAATCCCGCGCTCCTGCTCTTCTTCGTCGTAGTCTGTAGTTGTGGTTCCGTCGTCAACCTGACCAATTTTATGGGCGAAACCGGAATAGAACAGCATCGCCTCGGTCAGGGACGTCTTCCCGGCGTCAATATGGGCGATAATCCCGATATTTCTCAAATTCTGTAACGGAAACGAGGTGGATTTGGCGGCCATGGCAGTACTGTATTCAGGAAGTGGTTACTATTGATTATATTTTTAGCGACGAGAGACAATGCGTCGCAAAGCTCCAAGGTTTTCTTTCCATCGTGCGCCTCGCAGCTTAAATAATCATTATACTCTTTTAAAGAATTAATTGTAGCGGGGGGAGGAAAGAAAAACGCTAAAATTCAAGAATTCTCAACTGAAATTTGGAATCCTGTTAATTTCGATAAAATAACAAAAACGCGTCCGATTAATATCGAACGCGTTTTGTAGTTGAATTGTATTGCAACCCAAATTAGAAAGCGAAATGAGCAAACGCCTTGTTGGCTTCTGCCATACGATGGACGTTTTCGCGTTTGGTGTACGCGGTTCCTTCTTTCTTATAGGCAGCGGTGAGTTCGTCAGCGAGCTTTTCAGCAATCGGCTTGCCCTTCTTATCGCGAACGGCGGTAAGAATCCAGCGGATAGCCAACGCCTGCTGGCGGTTCTTCGGAACGGGCATAGGAACCTGGTAGGACGCGCCGCCGACTCGCTTGGAGCGGACTTCAATGTTCGGCTTGACGTTTTCCAGAGCCTGGGTGAAAACTTCGATTGACGGAACGTCAGTAAAACGGGTTGCCAAAATGTCCAAGGCGTCATAGAAAGCGCGGTAAGCCGTGCTCTTCTTGCCGTCCCACATCAGGCAGTTGACGAATTTGGCAGCGACCAGAGACCCGAACTTGGGATCTGGTTTGAGTTGTTTGCGACTGGCAGTAATTCTAGCCATGGTTATATTCCTCTATATGTTCTGGGAAAACAATCTGATTAAATGTAATTGCGATTTATTACAAGTTCAGACTGCTTCGATGGTTAATGGATGCTAAAAAACGAAACGTTGGACTACTTTTTGTCTTTCTTGGCGCCGTAACGGCTGCGAGCCTGTTTACGGTTTTTGACGCCCTGAGTATCCAAAGTTCCACGAACCACCTGATAGCGAACGCCCGGAAGGTCTCGAACACGACCGCCACGAACCAAGACGATGCTGTGTTCCTGAAGGTTGTGCCCTTCGCCTGGAATGTAGACGGTAACTTCTTTGCTGTTGGACAGACGCACACGAGTGATCTTACGAAGAGCCGAGTTCGGTTTCTTCGGGGTCATCGTACGAACGTTGAGGCAGACGCCGCGCTTCTGCGGGCACTGATCCAAAACCGGGGATTTGCTGAACTTGCGAGGAATCTTGCGATTCTTACGAACTAATTGGTTAATAGTTGGCATGTGTTTTGAGGATTTCTCCTGAAAAAATACGATTGTTTGGCGCCATCGCGATTCGTTTGATCTGTACACCGTAGAACCATTCGACGCGCGCGTGGCTATATTACATATCGCAACTCTACAATAAATTATCCTGAAAATTTACTATATATCAAGATTTTGTCAAGGGGCTGGAAGGGAAGAATGGAAAAAATATAGAAAAATTCTATAGAGCGCGGCGTTTATTCAGTTAGGAGTGAGGGGTGAGGAGTGAGGAATTGAAAAAACGATAAGCGAGCCGGGAACGTCAGTTCCCGGGCGGCTTATTAAAACTGGTGATATTAGGGAGCGCGAAGCGTAGCTCCTCCCTTCTCACTCCTAATTCCTAACTCCGCTTACGCAGGAATAAAAAGATAACGCCAAGCGCCAGCAACGCCCACGTCGACGGTTCTGGAACGCCGGAGCCTGGTTCGGGTCCCGCCGCGGCGACCAGATACAAGCCGTCGGTTCTGCCTTCCAGACCGAACAAGCCGCCAAAGTCGTCTGTAAGCCAGGAGGTGAAGTCGCCGATCTGGAATCCGTCGTCGGCTACCAGCTGATATGCGCTGTCGGGCGTCGCCCAGGCGTCTTGATCGCCGTTGAGGAAGGAGATTTCAATCGTAGAGTCGCCAGCGGTGAACGCATTACCGTCGCCGAGAATGAATAACTGGTCAAACAGTCCTTCTTCAAACGATCCGAATTCAAACAGAGCTGTACCGTCAACGGTTACGTTGCCAGTAACGCTGAGCGTTCCAACGGAATTGCCGGGCGAAAGAACGCCTTGAGCGCCGATAATCATGTCGCCGGTATACTCGCCTTTGAAGTCCAGTTCGCCGGCGTTGACTTCAAACTGAGAAGAAGCAAACGAGTCAGCGTAACCTTCGTTATTGATTTTCAAAACGCCGTCGCCGACTTTGACGACTTTTCCAGCCCCGGAAATCGCGTTAGCGGATGTAATCGCAACCGTCTTTTCCGCGCCGTCGGCAACGTTATATTCCAGCGTTCCGCTTTCGCCAATTACAACAGCGCCCGTTCCCAGAGCGCCAGCGCCAGCGAGGACGATTTTTCCGCCTTCAATGGTCGTTCCGCCAGCGTAAACGTTAGCGCCAGACAAAGTCAGCGTTCCATCGGTATTTTTAATCAAACTCATTCTGGTATGAGCGGCGACTGTACCGCCGATAACGCCGGCGAAGTCGCCCTCGCCAACGGTCAGCGTTGCCATTTTGGCGCCGCTGCTCGTGCTGACAGACCCGGACGCGCGGACGAACGAATCTGCAACACCGTTGAGCGTTCCAATTGTTAAAGAACTGACTTTACTGCTGCTGCTTTGATGAATCAGCCCTAAATTAGCTCCGGACGCCAAACTGATCGTGGCGTTGGGAAGGTTGACGTCTGACGCGGAGTCGCCGGAAATCGTGTACCCAATATGCATCGACTGATTGGCGGCAACGGAAATCGTACCGCTGTACGCCTGCGGTTCGCTGGACGCCAGGTCGAAACGGCTTGTTGCCGTTACAGAAATCGGTCCCGACCCAGTCAGGTTATTGACGTAATGAAGCCCGTAGTTTGGTTCATTGAGCGTCAACCGGGACGTATCTGGAATATCCAAATCTCCTGAGCCAACGCAGCCGTTGCCAGTCGTCAGTTTCAGGTTGACTTTATTGAGAATGATATTTCCAGAGTATCCTGCATAACCTCTGGACAGTTCAACCGTTGCGTTGGAAGCGCCGTTGCCGAGAATTGTCAAATTACCCGATCCAGTCATAACGGAATTGATTTGCAGCGTTCGAGAGCTGCCGTCGTCAATGTCAATTGTAGAATTGCCGGCTATTGTCAGATTCCCCGCAAGAGCAAAGGTTTTAGATCCTTCTCCATGATGGAGATAGCCGTTGTCGAGAATCAGGTCGTTTGCAGTCGCGTTTGATTTGAAAATCATACGAGATCCGGACGCCATAACCAGCGTAGCCGGGAACTCGGTTGTTGTAGTTTCAAACCAGTAATCCCTGTTCATACCCGTTGGATCAGGGCTGGAAATATAGCAGATGTCGCCGGTCGTTGGGGTTCCAGCTGCGCCGGTTTTGTCAATCCATTTGCCGTCGGCTAACCAGCCGGCTCGACCAGCAGACCATGTGTAGTCAGCAGTATTGGGAGAGATTTCCTGCAGTTCCATGCCGTTGAACATGGTATAGGGTTTAGCCGTTCTCTCTGCCAGCATGGATACAGACGTAGTCGCAGGCTTGAAGGTTTGTTCAAAAGACCAGGTGGACGACGTTCCGAACGTTAAATTGTGCGTATAGGAGAATATCTCGTCGCCGTTGGCGTCTGTCATTGTCCAAATGCCTCCGCACTGATCCTGAGTGGGGTCAAACGAATAAACCTTCATGCGGTAAATCGCGTTTGCGGTTAAATTGTCAAGCGACACCGTAAAGGGCGTTTTACTTCCGGAAAAGACGAAGTCGTTGTACAAGTTCATGTCTACTGCCGAGTTCTCGATTTTTCTCGTTCTGGAATTGAGAACGTTATTGGACGTAACCGTCAGCGTAACGCCAGACGGAGCGGTAACAGTAGCGGAAGTGGACGTGTTCGTGTTGTCAACAAAAAGCTCAGTAGAGCGCGGCGAAGTAACTCGGCTTTCCGTCCCGTCTTTTTGGTTGGAGTTGACGTCAAACTTTGTATAGCCGGAACCCGCTTCGTACGCTTCGGAAAGGTCAAGACCGTTAAGAACGACCAACCCGTTGGAAATGCCGCCCGTCAGAACGACTGTGTCTGCCTCGGCGGTAAACGTGTACGTCAAATGCGTGTTGGCGTCTGTAATTTTGTGCCCTGATTGCGTGTTTGTTACAGTTCCAATATTAACCGCTTCGCCTTCGCCTTGTGCCAAAGACCACGTTGACGCAGAAGACGCTCCGCTGCCGGTGTCGTGAGTGTAAACGTTGAGCACATACTCTTTGCCGACCGTCAAACCGGTAATCGTAGACGAAACCGTTTTTCCCACCGTGTTTTCAAAGATGAAGTCGTTGGTCAGCGCGTCGCAATTGCTGTTGCTGCGATTTCTGTTATTTTTGGTTGTCTCGCGAGTGGTTGTAACCGTAATCCCATTTTCCGGCGAAACGTAAACTGTGCTTGTCAGCGTGTCGTCCGCAAAATTGGATCCATTGTACCCGGTCATCGTTCCGGAACCCGCGGAGTTAAAATCTATGCTGACAAACGGAACGTAGTCGGCAAACGCGGAAACGGTCAACGCTGTAACAACCAACGCCGCAAAAAAGCGGGAAAGAAATACAACAGGTTTATTCATGCTTCTGTATTGATGTATATAAAAAGGGTGTTGAATCTATATATTGTCTATTTTAACTCTTTCTATATTATAACATAGAATTCCCTGTTTTCAAACAAAATTTTCTGTTTTGACCAAAAATTTACAAAAATAATCAAAAAAGACAATTCGAAAAGAGTGCATAGTGCGTAGTGCATAGTGCATAGGAATTGCGCTTTGCGTCCTAAGCGCTAAACGCTAGGCACTAAGTACTTTTTTACGTCAAATCCGCGGTCATGCAGCAGTTGCCCGGCTGGGTGTGAGCGGGTTTGTCCCAGGCGTCTAAAATGAACGCGATGTCGTTGTCCCAGCGCCAGCCTAAAAGAGAATAAAAGGCGTCAAGCGAGTGCGGGGCGTGCAGAATGGCTATTGGATATCCGGCGTCAATCGCCTGCATCATAGCCGCAGTGAGAATTTCCATGCCGTATCGATGGCGGCGGTACGATTCAGCAACGCTGACCCCCTGAATGCCGGCGCCGACTTGCGCCTGCGCCAACACGGAGGGATCGGTTGGAAACCGCCCGTCAGGGCATTGGTCTTTGGTAAGATATCGACGTTTAACGATGGCGGTATGGGCGATAAGAATCCCGTTGGCCCGTCCGATAACGGTATATTCCGGCTTCTGACCGTACCAGGTTCTGGTGCGGTCGTTAATCGCCTGTCGCCAGGAAAAGCAGTCGTACAGATGCTGACCGATTTCCTGGCTCAATTCAGGCTCGATTGCCGATTCCTCGTAAACTTCGATTGCTAAGTCAGGTCTAGCCATTGACCAATTCTTTGAACAGTTTAATCAGCTTCCAGGTAACGTCGCCCGGCTTGCCGGTTCCGATCGGACGCATGTCCAGCTTGACAACCGGGATAAGTTCCGCGGCGGAACCGGTCAGGAAGCACTCGTCAGCCGAGTAGATGTCGTGTCGGGTAAACGCGGTTTCCTGAACTTCGATACCGGCTTTTTTCGCCAGTTCGATAACAGTTTGACGCGTAATTCCGCCCAAAATTCCCGCTACCAGCGGCGGGGTCATCAAAACGCCGTCTTTGACGATGAAGATGTTGTCGCCAGTGCATTCGGCAACTTCTCCGTTTTGATTGAGCAGGAGCGCTTCGTCGCAGCCCGCCTGAATGCCCTCAATTTTCGCCATGATGTTGTTGAGGTAGTTGAGCGACTTGACGCGCGGGCTGAGCATGGCGGGAGAGGTGCGAATCGTTGCCGCCGTTACCATTTCCAGACCGTTCTGATACAGTTCGTCCGGATACAGAGCGATGGAGTCTGTAATGATGATAATGCTGGGATTGGAGCATTTGCGGGGGTCAAGCCCAAGCGTTCCGCTGCCGCGGGTAACGACCAGACGGATGTACCCGTTTTGAATCTGGTTCAGAGCGAGGGTGTCATTGGTCGCTTTGCACATCTCTTCCTGAGTCATGGGAATTTCAATCCAGACGGATCGGGCGGACTCGTAAAGACGCTTGATGTGGTCTTCCAGACGAAACACTTTCCCGTTGTATGAGCGCATTCCCTCGAAAACGCCGTCGCCGTACAGCAGACCGTGATCGAATACGCTGACTGCGGCTTTATCTTTGTCGTAATACTTTCCGTTGACGTAAACTTGTAACATGGCTTTATCCTTCAATAAAAACAAACCGAAACTCGGATTCAACTTACGATTGATTATAAATTATTTTATCCAATTAGAGAGAAAAGAAAAGCCCCCCCGGAAAACGGCAAAAACAATTGATGAGCGCTTTGTGTCTGGGAGTGCGGCGCCCCTAGGCGCCGCCTTGTCCAATGCCCTGCACACGCACTGCGACAAAACCGAAAATCTTCCCAGGTCGCGGACGAAGTCCGCCGAAGAAGTCCTCACGCAAAGTTCGCAAAGTCCGCAAAGAATCAATCGGCGAGCCGCTTTGTGGCGGAAACTTCCAAAAATCTTTAGAACGCGGAAAGCCCCTCTGCCCCGCTGGTTCGCGGACGTCTTCGTCCGCCGAAGAATATTTTACCACAAAGAACACAAAGAAACAATTGGTAATAATTTTCTTCGTCTAAGCTTTACGATCAGCACGAGTAACAGTTCGTAATCCTTATTGAAAAGTGATTATGTTTGAGGGCTTTTTTATAGGGAGGGTTGATTCTTTTTGAAATTGTGTTATTCTTATATCTAAAGAAAGGAGTCGTATGGAGAACAAGAACATTATACGCTATATAGATTTATTCTGCGGTATAGGCGGTTTCAGATACGCCGTTAGTAACGCTCTAAATAAACTAGGTTTAGAGGGAGATTGCGTATTTAGTAGTGATATAGACAAGTATGCTCAAGATAGCTATGAGGCTAATTTTGGTGAAAGACCACGAGGAGATATTACACAAATAGCCGCTTCTGATATACCGGGGTTTAATTTATTACTTGGTGGGTTTCCTTGTCAAACCTTTTCTATTTGTGGACTTCAAAAGGGATTTGAGGATACTACGAAAGGAACATTGTTCTTTGATATTGCCAGAATACTTAAAGAGAAGCAACCAGATGCCTTTGTCTTGGAAAATGTTAAGAACCTGGTAGGACATAACAATGGAAGTACTTTTTCTGTAATATTGAAGACTCTCCGAGATGAATTAGGTTATGTTGTAGACTATAAAGTATTAAATGCTCTTGACTTTGGACTTCCCCAAAAACGAGAGAGAATTGTTATAGTTGGGGCTAAAAAACCTTTTAAAATGTCTTGGAAGTTTGATATTCAAGAAAAGAAGACGCTTAAAGACATTTTGGAGACAGATGTAGATAAAAAGCATTATGCTTCGCCCGAGATTGTTGAAAAAAGAAGACTGAAGCATACTTCCCCTTACAATCCGGGTATATGGCATGAGAACAAGTCTGGAAATATATCGTCTTACCCCTATAGTTGCGCCCTTAGGGCTGGGGCAAGTTATAACTACCTTTTAGTAAATGGTGAACGTCGTTTAACCCCGAGAGAGATGCTTCGACTTCAGGGGTTTCCAGAAGATTTTAAAATAGTTGTATCGGATGCTCAGACCCGCAAGCAAGCTGGCAATGCCTTGCCTGTTACTATGTTAGCTGCTGTCATAGAACAGTTTTTATCGGAGATTCTATAATGAGAGAACCTCGTTTACGGACAGTTCAAAAAGTTCAGGCTCCTTATAAATTAAATGAGTTTCCTGCGTCCTTTATTGATACGTTTGCTCGGGAAATAGTTTATATGAGAGCTACGAAGGCAACAATGTCTATTGAAGGGGCAGAATGGGAGCAAGTATTTGCGAACTGTATTGGAGCTCAATGGAAACCGTCTAACGTTGGTTTGGATGATGTTGTATTAGGTAACTGCTGTTGGGGAGCCAAGACGGTTAAAGGCGGGAATAATGTTGCCAAGGTACAACGTGTTCGACTAATCTCTGGTAGGAATTCGCCAACCTTTAGTTTTGGAGAGGATAGACTCATAAGTCAAGATCCAAATGATATAGGTAAAATGGTGTTAGCCATCTGGAATGAACGTGTTTCAGCGGTTAGAGAAATCTACAAGTTTGTGCGTACTGTAGTATTAGTTAAGTCGAATGACTATAATGACTATTTAATTTTTGAAGAAGATACAACAAGATACGATTCTGAGCTATATAACTTTGTATGGAATAACCATAATAATTTAGAAGGTTATTCCAAGAAAGACAAGCGACATTGCTTTACTTGGCAGCCAAGTGGTAGTCAGTTTACTATTATAGTTTCTGTTCCTAGTAATCGGTTATATATTAGAATAAGGGAACCAGAACCGTTAGCTAAAGAAGACGTTCTTAAAGCGTTAAAATTTGATAATACATGGTACTCCATTGTAGAATAATTTGCTATCATAATATTATTCTAAATATTTATTCCTATGAGAGTATCTTACGCTGTCTACTAAGAAGAAACCTATGAACGTTTGAGGGATACTGATAATCTTATTCAACACCGTCTTGTATCCATTTAGAGAGAAAAGAAAAGCTCCCCCGGAAAATGCGTAATTCAGAATGCGTAATGCGTAATTACGCTTCGCGGGGAGCGTTTGCGTCAACTCCTCACTCCTCACTCCTAATTCCTAACTCTTCAAGCCCTTGACGTCAGCGGATATAAATGCTATACTAGACGCATCCATGAATATTTATCCGCTGGGCGGTTCTCTGACGTATCCGATTGTAATCGCGTCCGTATTGTTCGGGCTGCTGATCTGGGGGACGCTTTGCGATAAAAAGCTGTCGGGGGCGAAAAAGTGGATTCTTTTCTCCCTCCGGGCGGTTACGATTCTGCTGTTGTTCTGGATTCTGCTGCGTCCGTCGGCTGTTACAACGACAATCGCCCGAGACGCGTCGTCCGTTATCGTGCTTCTGGACGAAACCCGCTCGATGAGCGTTCCAGACGCCAACGACGCAAAACAGACTCGATTCGCTGCGGCGAAATCCGTTCTAACGTCCAATCAGGATGCGGTCAACAGTCTGAAAAAAGAGCTTGATTTGAAGTTTTACTCTTTCGATTCCGGAATCCGACCTGTTACATCGCCGGACGGGAAGACACTCGCATTTTCTGACCAGCCGATGGGCGAGCAGACCGCGCTGGGAAAAGTCCTCGACGACCTGATTCGTCAGGAGGCGGGCAAGCGCATTTTGGGCGTCTTTCTGCTTACCGATGGCGCGCAGCGTCTGCCGGCGCAAAATGCCTCGCAGGAACTGGCAGCTCTCCCGCAGACGGCGGCGCAGACGTACAAGCGGCTGGGAATTCCGATTTTTCCGCTCTGTTTCGGTCAGCCGGTGGGAAATACGAAAATCAAAGACGTGTCGATTGTAAACCTGAACGTCCCGCCGCGCGTGTTCCTGAAAAGCGCCGCTCAGATCGAAGCGCAGATTCGCGTCGACGGGCTGACAAACGTCGATATTCCCGTTCGGCTTCTGTTTGAAACGTCGCCGGGCAAGATGGAAGAGATAGCTCAAACGGTTGTCCGCGCCGAGACGTCCGGGCAGGTCTTGCCGGTTTCGTTCGTCTACGAGCCGAAATCCAACGGCGAGTTCAAAGTCGCTGTTGACGTTCCCGCTGTTACAGACGAGCAGAGCAAAGCCAACAACTCCATGGACGGCTTTATTCAGGTCGTTGACGGGGGATTGAAAATCCTGTATATAGAAGGCGCGATTCGACCTGAACAGAAGTTCATCTGCCGCGCGTTTGAGGATTCCCCCTACGCTCAAACGGACGTGATTCGCATCAACCGGCTGGGAACCAACGCGGATACGCTGCTGGAAACGCTCGAACAGGGCGAGTACGACGTTATTATCCTCGGCGACGTCCACGCCTCGGTTCTTCCGGAAGACGTTCAAAACAAAATCGTGGAGTTGGTTCGAGCGGGAACGGGTCTGTTTTTAATGGGCGGGTTTAACGCCTACGGGCCGGGCGGATACGCCTTGGCGCCGCTCAACGCCGTTATTCCCGTTGTCATGGACAAGTTTGAACGTCAAAACCCGACCGACGCGCCCGCCTCGGATTTGCATATCGATAAACCGATTCGCCTGACGCTGACCGGACAGGGGAAAATCAGCCCGATTTTAGCGCTGCGCGATTCCAACCCGCTGGGCGTCTGGAAACAGCTTCCCGCTTTGGACGGCGCGAATAAATGGCTCGACGTCAAGCCGGGCGCCGACGTTTTGGCAACCAGCGACGGCAAAGATCCCGCCCCGATTCTCGTTTCGACGCAAGTCGGGAAAGGGCGCGTTCTGGCGTTCGCCGCCGATTCCACCTGGCGATGGCCGCTGGCGGGATTCGGCGCGGAACATCAGCGATTTTGGGTTCAGTCCGTCTTCTGGCTGGCG
>JAFSMW010000103.1 GCA_017447745.1 Thermoguttaceae bacterium | reverse complement strand
TTCCGCCGGAACGGTTCCCAATGGAAGATTTGCCAGCAGATGAAGCCCTGTCTAATGTGAAAGACTGCGATATAGAATATCAAGAAGATATGCTTCGTCCCGGTTGTTCGTATAAGAAACACCAAAGTCCGTTCAAAAAACAAAGTTATGGAAAAATTTGGGAAATCGTCGCGGAATTCCCGTCTGACGAAAACGAACGAATACACGTCTGGTTTGTGAAATTCTAGCGTTATTGTCAGATAATTATTGCAATTACCTGAGAGGATTCTGGGAGCGGCTGGGAGGGTTCTGGGAATTGCTGGGAAATAAGGGGCATGATTGGACGTTGAAAACCTCGTCAGTAATCGATAAAGTTTATCTATATTTCCTAATCATTCTCTCGACTTGATTTTTTCTTATTTTTTTGAAAGTTCTCTTTACAAATCGTAAAAAATAACCTATATAACATCTAGGCGAATATATCGCGGTATATAATTAGGCAGTAGGCAAGAGGCAGTAGGCAGTAGTTTATCTATAAAGCGCTATGCTTTTCTCGCCACTCTCAAATTTAGAATATCCTTTAGATGTCCAGAGTTTACGTTTCTGTCGCATTGCTTTTGGTCGCGCTGACGAGCGTCAGCTGCCGGAGCGTCAATTTCTCTATGCCGTGGAAACGGAACTTGCAACAGGCGCCGTCGACCGCGATGATTCCGCCTAACGCTTCGGCGGAGGAGATTATCGCGGCTGTCAACCGTCAGAACGAGCAGATCGATTCGCTCAGCGCGCATTCAGCGTCAGTGTCCATGCCGCGAACGCCTTCGCTGTCGGCGGACATTGTCTATCATAAGCCCAACTATCTGCACATTTCAGCCAGGACGAATATAACCGGCAAGGAATTCGACATGGGATCGAACCCGGAACTGTTCTGGTTCTGGGTTGCTCGCAACGAGACGCCGGGCGTGTACTACTGCCGGCACGATCAGTACACGCAGTCAGCGGCGGCGAGCCAGCTGCCCATCGAGCCGAACTGGGTTATTGAAGCTCTGGGCGTCAAGCCGCTGGACCCGACTTTGTACTGGCAGGGACCGCGTCCGACCAGCGACGGGCTGTTTTACGAGCTGCGCGCTCAGGAGCAGACCCCGAAGGGCATGATAACCCGCGTTGTCTACGTTGACCGCCGCACTGCCACCATCGCCGCTCAGCGCATTTACGATTCCAATAAATATCTGGTTGTCGACGCCACGGTGCGCGCCGTTCGCCGGGACGCCCTCAACGGGATTTATGCCCCACAGAAAATCGACATCTTCTCACCGAGAGACAACTTCAGACTCTCAATTGACCTCGGTACGTTCGACCTCAACCGGATTTCGACCGACACGCTGGCAACCTGGGGCATTCCGCAAAATCTCGGCGCGCCGATGGTAAACCTGGCAGATCAGAGATAGGTTGAATAGCTATGATTTGCGAGTTAGGAATTAGGAGTGAGGAGTGAGGAGTTGACGCTTCGCGCTCCTCTCGCTTTTTCTTGTAAACATTCCAGCTCGCCTTGCGCTTGCGTAATTGCTAATTGAAAATGGCTAATTGCTAATTCTCTCAACTCCTCACTCCTCCCTCCTCACTTCTAACTCAATCCCGATACTTTCTATCCAACTCCAAAAATCCTCCCAGCCCCCCTTTGAAATCTCATAGATTTTGCTATAATAATCTTTTAAATAATTGTGTAGCGGAAGACATCGGAGTCAGCCGCGTTAGAGTTGTTTTAGATTTAAGGAACAATATATAATGGCAAAATTTCAAGCGAAAAACATTCGTAACGTAGTATTGTGTGGTCATGGCGGAACGGGCAAGACAACTCTGACGGATAAGCTGCTGAATTTTACCGGAGCCGCTCCGAACCACGGTTCGGTTGATCAGGGAACCAGCTTCTGCGACTTCGACGAAGAAGAAAAATCCCACAAATACACGATTGAATCTGCGGTTACGAACTTCGTATATAACAATCATCTGTTCAACTTTATTGACACCCCCGGTTATGCAGACTTCATCGGTCAGACGATTGGCGCGATGGCGGGCGTCGAAAACGCGATTATTACCATCAACGCTCAGGCGGGAATTCAGGTCAACACTCGCCGCGTTTTCAAGGAAGCGGAAGCCGCTGGTCTGGGACGCATGATCCTCATTACCAAGGCGGACTCTGAAGGCGTCAATTTTGAACAGCTCATTGCCGACATTCAAGACAACTTCGGGTCGGAATGCATGGCGTTCAACGTCCCGGTTATCAACGGCGGATTCAAAGGCGTTGCCAGCGTTTTAGACGGACAACCCGTAGACGGCGCTGCGATCAACCCGGCTGACCTGCACGATTCCCTCATGGAACAGATCGTTACCGCAGACGACGCGGCGATGGAAAAGTTCCTCGAAGGCGAAATCCCGACTGAAGACGAGCTCAAAGCTCTGGTTGGAAAAGCCGTTAAAGACGGCATCGTTATCCCGATTATTTTCGTCAGCGGCAAGACGGAAGTTGGCTTGGCTGAAATGCTCGACGCCATTATCTTGGCTGGCGTTCCGGCTGACATGATTTCCAAGACGGCGAAGAACGCTGCGGGAGAAGAAGTCGAACTGACCGCCGATCCGGAAGGCCCTCTTTGCGCTCAGTGCTTCAAAACCCGTATCGACCCGTTCGTTCAGAAGATCAACTTCATTCGCGTTTACAACGGTACGCTCAAAACCGGACAGTCCGTCATGTACTCCGGCGCCCGCAAGCCGTTCAAAATCGCTCAGCTGTTCACCATGGAAGCCTCGCAGACGACGCCCATCGACGAAGCTGGTCCTGGATACATCGTTGCAGTAACCAAGGTTGAAGATTTCCATACCTCTACGTCTATCGGCGACGCGTTCCTGCCCGCCATTCACTTCCCCACCCCGATGGTTTCTTTGGCTGCCACTCCCAAAAGCCGCGGCGACGAAGGCAAACTGTCCGTTGCGTTGGCAAAGCTTTGCGAAGAAGACTCCACGTTCTCCCGCGAACAGGACGTTCAGACCAAGGAACTCGTTATTACCGGTATGACGGAACTTCACCTGACCGTTTTGCAGGAAAAACTCAAGAGACGCGACAAGGTCGAAATCGACACCAAAGAACCCAAGATTCCGTATCGTGAAACGGTTTTGGGCAACGCGGAAGGCATGCACCGTCACAAGAAACAGTCTGGCGGTTCCGGGCAGTTCGGTGAAGTCCACATTCGTATGCAGCCTCTGCCGGGCGACATCAACGAAGAGAACATCGAAACCTTCGCCAACAAAGACAACTTCGTCAGCATGAAGGAATACCACTACGACAAAGACGCCGGATTCCTCTGGATCGACTCCATCGTCGGCGGATCCATTCCTGGCAACTTCATGCCAGCTATCGAAAAAGGCTTCTACGAACGAATTGCCAAGGGCGTTATCGCCGGCTACAGAGTTCAAAACGTCTGCGTCGAAGTCTTCTTCGGAAAATATCACCCGGTCGATTCGAATGAAACCGCGTTCCGCACCGCCGGCAACATGGCGTTCAAGAAGGTCTTCCTGGAAGCGAAGCCCGCTTTGCTGGAACCGATCGTCAAGATTTCGATTACCGTTCCCAACGACAACGTCGGCGACGTTTCCGGCGACCTGTCCAACCGCCGCGGCCGTCCGCTGGGCATGACCTCGGCTGGCGGAAACATGCAGACGATTGAAGCGGAAGTCCCGCTGGCGGAAGTTACCACTTACGCTCGCGTTCTGAACTCCATGACCAGCGGTCAGGGTTCCTACACGATGGAATTCCTCCGCTACGACCCGGTTCCGGGCAACATTCAGCAGCAGATTATCGCCAAGGCGCAGCTGGAAGAAGAGGAAGAATAATCTTCGCCCTGCTCTGCTCTGCTTGTTGAGCAGATCGACATAAACAAAACGGATTGACGTGTAAACGCGTCAATCCGTTTTTTTTACACGTATTTTCGATGGGTTGAAGATGGTTTGTCAAACGTAATCAGAGCGTTCTGAACCATTTAAACTCGAAAGCTAATCTTGTGGCGTTGGCAAAATTGATTCTGAAATTCGCACAAAAGCGGGGACGACGCTGAGTTCGTCTTTCTCAAATCTTGGTTGTACAGGTGTATCTGTTCTATATATAGGAAACCGCTTCTGATTATTTTTTTGATTTTTTTCACACCTGAGATATTACTATAGGTAGGAAGTTAAAAGAAAATAATTGGACTTTGTATTTTCGTTTTAACTCAAGTAGTTTCCTCAACCACAGATTATAGGATTACTATCATGTTTATGAAAAAAGCGATTGCATTTGCTGCGTGTTTTGTTGTTTTGTGTTTATCGGCAACCGTTTTCGCTCAAGACGCACAACCATCAGCGCCAACCGCACCGTCGGTTGACCAGACGGCGTCCGATACGCCTGCGGATTCTGACCAGACGACAACCGAAACGCCTGCTGCAAACCCTACGACAAGTGAGGCGCCTGTGGATTCAAACCAGACGGCGCCCGCCGCGCCCGCGGATTCAAATCAGACGGCGCCCGCCGCGCCCGTATCTGGCGCCGCTCAGACGCCTCAGCCCGTTCAAGGGAACGTAGCTGAACAAACCCCTCCAGAGAAAGAGTCGTTTGGAACGTTGTGGTCTGGCTGGATTGCAGCAGGGTTGCTTGTCGTCATCGTTTTTTGGATGATTCGAAATGGCAGGTCAGCCAAAAAAGCGCCTGGAAACGTCGACGAAGAGCCTGAAGACGATATTCCTGATATTCAGGGCAAGAAGCTGCCGTTTATCGGAAATCCGGAACTTATATTAAATAACGAACGTTTTGCTCCAGGGTCTGAGCTGTTTACTGAAGCTCAAAAATTGGCAAGTTACAGAGCCGATTGTTATTTGAAAGCTCTTGATAAAAAATTGGAAACAAACGCAAAATCGGAAGACCCTGTTGATCGCAACACGCTTCAATCCATAGCGAATTCGCTTCAGCCAGAATTTGTAGACGACTTGTGCAAACCCGGAACTGTTTGGATGCAAAAAGTTTTTGGCGCCAATGACGTTCCTGAATATTTGCCGCTTTACATTCGCAGTCTGTTCAAGCCAATTCAGGTTCCGGACGGATCCAAATTGAAACTGGAAGTTCCCTCTGTGGCAGTTGGCATTTTGGCGGCTCTTGGAGCGATTATTGGCGCATGGATTGTTGGTCTTTTTGCCTGGACCGGCGGCATGAAGCAGCCTGGGGATATAACAACACTTGTCGGCGCCGCGGCTGGCGCAGGGTTATTCTCCTGGCTGATATTCTGGGCGACAGCCAATGAAACCGTTCGTAAGACGTTGGAATATGCAGTCGGGACTGTTGCCGCCGTTGACGCAGCTGCGACCGTTGCATCGTATTTTATCAGTTTTGGTTCCTTCTTTGGCGCCAAAAAGACCATTCAGGGCGGATTTCTTAAACGTTTGGCTCTTTATGCCGCTTGCTGGTTTGTTCTCCATTTGATGAAGCGACCGGTTGTCTTTGATCGTCAGGATTACAAAAACAAACTGGAAGCGCTGTATTTTGAACGCATACAGTCTATCGTTCTTTTCCTTGCCAGCTGCAGCAGCATTTCTGAAAACGATCGCAAGGATTTGAATGAAGAACAAGAGCGCTGGGCGAAAAAAGTTGACGACCTGGAAGCGAGACTTAAAGCCAATAAACAATCAAACAATTATATTGGTTTTATGTATCCACGCGTTCGTTCTTTGTGGAACCTGGATATTCGACAACTGGAACCGCAGCTGCGTTCGCTTGCTCAAGACTTCATTTCGCTCGGTATGGATCTTCCCAAATCAGAACGCATGCACTTTGCAGAACAGCTGGACGCGCTTATTAAAAAACAAAATGGAACGGATGTTCTTCCGGAAAAGCCGGCGCCGGTCAAACAGGAACGCCGTCGGTTCATTTGGAGCGATGAATATAAGGAACAGTTTGATCGCATCGGTCTGATTGATCCTGGAGAAGAGGTTGTTGTTTTGGATGAACCCGTGTTCCAAAATGATAAGGTTATTAAAAAAGGAAACGTTCAATGTTCAGACGATTATTCTGAGCTTTAATCATTAATCTGGATTTCAGAAAGGAATTTTACAATGAAAAATCGCGTTATTGCAATTGACTTTGGAACTTGCAACACGTATCTGTCCCAATCCGTTAACGGCGGTCCGGCAGAGGAGTTTAATATTGCAGTTGGCGGCGACTCGGCTCATGGCATGAAAACGGTCATTATGTACCGTACCAAGGGTGATTATGCCGGTAACCATGAATTTGGTCAGGAGGCGATTAACTCATATGGCGGCGCATCGCCCAAAAAGAAAGAAGCAAATGGTCTGGAGTTGGCTTCCAGTTTCAAGCCTGACATTGAAGTTTCAGAAAAAGCGCGGCGTGATTCCATTTGCTTTTTGAGCAATCTGTTTACAGAAGCCAATAAGCAAAGCCTTCATATTGACCCATCGGAAACAGACATCTTCTTCGGCGTTCCCAGCGAGGCGTCAGAACAATACCGCAGCTACCTACGGGACATTGCCAAGCAGGCTGGTTGGGGAGATGTTCGGCTTCTGGATGAACCGTTTGGCGCGCTGTGTTATTTTCAGGACGTCACTGGTGAAGACGTTGTCAAGCAGATGCTTAATGACAGCGTTTTGGTAATTGACTTTGGCGGCGGCACGTGCGACTTTGTTATTTTGGAAAATGGCGATATCAAGTATTCCTGGGGCGATATGCTTCTCGGCGGACGTCTGTTTGACGATCTGTTCTATCAATGGGTGATTGACTTTTCACAAGATTCAATGCCCGTTACGGAAGAGCAACTCATTAAAACCAACAAAGACTTCTACTGGCGATGTATCAAGTGCCGAGAATTGAAAGAAAAATTCTCGAATGCCATGGTCAAAGACAAAGAGTGTCCTTACGAAGAGTTTTTCATGGATCAGTATGAACTGGAATTGTCTTGGGACGATTTTGTCCGTCGGGCGCAGGAATACCACCCTTCCCGGTCGTTTATGAATATGACAAAACTTCCTTCAGATATGTCAAAGACGCAGTTCCACCCCGACGGAACAACGGACATTTTCAACTGGTTTGAGAAAGAGCTTCGCAGAGGCTTTGAAATCAGCCGCATTCCGATTGGATCGGTAAACAAAGTATTATTGGCAGGCGGCAGCAGTTCCTGGTACTTTGTTCGCGAGTCATGCAAAAAAATCTTTGGAGAAAGCAAACTGATTCGATGTTCAAATCCATTTGCCGCCATTTCAATGGGATTGGTTAATTATTGCAATATCCAGGATGTGGCAATAGGTAAAATTCAATCCATGGAACAGGAAGTCCGACAGTTGGTCAATAATATTATTGAAATGGTTTTCGGCTCAGAACTGTCAGAAGCAGACGTGAACTCTATAAACCAAATCGCTGGAACTATCTTTGATCAATATGCGATGCCAGAGTTGAATAACTTTCGAGACAATGGCGGAAAAATTGAGGAGTTGGAAGAGAAATTAAAACACCTTATGACGAACCACAGCGCTGAAATTCAGAGCATGTTGGAGCCATGGTTCCAACAAGTTGGGGAATCCATTAAGATGAATGTTCAAAATGCAATCCGATCCTGGTTCAAATCGCACAACGTGAATCCTGACGATTTTGGTTCCAGTCAGATTAAACTTGACATTCCAGAGTTCAGTATCCGTTCAATGGAATCCATGGGAAATTCCATATTGCAAGGCAATATTGGCGTCATGATTGGAACTTCAATTGTCAGCTGTATTGTTGCATATATTCTTGGCGGTTTATTGGGCGGTTTATTATTTACCGGTCCTGTTGGTTGGGCTATTGGGGTGGCTATTGCAGCTGGCGGTGGGTACGGCGGCGGAGTGTTGGCGGAAAAATACATTCAAAAGATGGATTGGAAACCTGCTTGGGCTGCTTGGTTGATTGATCCATCCAAAATTGAGAAGATTCGAAATGAAAAGTTCATCCCATCGTTTTTGCAAAATTTTGTAGACATGTACAACAGTTTCTTGACGACAAACAGAGAAAAAATTGTTATCGCAATTCAAAACGCAGTCGATCAAGAATTGTCGCTTTATAAGAAGGTTGCCAATATGGAACGCGGTACGAGAGCTGGCGGAACCGAAAACGCTGGTTTTTCCTCCTCCTTTTCGGCTGGAGACGCGTTTGGACGATAACAGACAGTCGTAGTCCGTACCGTCCCAAAGTGGACGATCCTTGCGACGGTTCCAACCGCCGCGGTCGTCCGCTGGGCATGACCTCGGCTGGCGGAAACATGCAGACGATCGAAGCGGAAGTCCCGCTGGCGGAAGTTACCACTTACGCTCGCGTTCTGAACTCCATGACCAGCGGTCAGGGTTCCTACACGATGGAATTCCTGCGCTACGACCCGGTTCCGGGCAACATTCAGCAGCAGATTATCGCCAAGGCTCAGCTGGAAGAAGAGGAAGAATAATCTTCGCCCTGCCCTGCTCTGCTTGTTGAGCAGATCGACATAAACAAAACGGATTGACGTGTAAACGCGTCAATCCGTTTTATTATTGACGATTTGTCGAATCGCTGGAGCAAAGCTCCCGGCGGCGAGGCTCCGCTCCCAAACCGCGCTACCGCGCGCTTGCCAAAACACTCTCCCGTTGGTCGCTTTGCGTTTCGGAGGGTTGGCGTCCGCGCCGACCGCAGGCGTCCCCGCCTGCCAATGGAAAAATGACCAGCGAAATACGTTTTACGTAGTCGAAAATGCCTCTGGATCGCGTACAAGACCCGCAAATGAAATAACGCGAGCTGTCGCTCGCTTATAAAGGCGGGAGCTTTGCTCCCGCACTCCGAAAGCGCAAGCGTAGTACGCTGACGATTAAGCAATTTTCTCATCTGCTCTTGCAATATTACGAAATCTTTATTATAATAGAATAAATAGTCGTTAACCGTCCGCGGCGATTCTGATTCGCGGAGAGTAAAAAATGTATACCATAATTCATTAACATATTGTCCCTTCCCATGCCCCGATTTTTGAATCGTCTTGTTGCTGTAACGTTTCTGACAATCGTCTCAATTTGCGTCTCCGTTCAGGCGCGGCTGACTTCTGAAGAGATTCAGCGTCTACGCAGCGAGTTCGTTTCCTCAACGTACGACGATTTCGTGGAATCGGTCGTCTTTGTAACTGGCGATTATGAAGACCCGTCTGAAAAGAGTCTGTCTGAATATTTTGTTGACAACGAAGAAGCCAAATACGGCATCGCGACGGGGTTTTTTATTACCTCTGACGGCTACGTGCTGACAAACGCTCACGTTGTTCACAGAACAATCAACCATTACGTACGAACGCTCGACGACGAAGAATACGAGGCAGAACTGATAACCATTCTGATTCAAAACGACCTGGCGCTGCTCAAAATCAATCCGAAAAAGCCTGTTAAACCTGTTAAATTCAAAGAGGATTTCGAAGTTCGTCGGGGGGAAATTATTATGACCATAGGGCATCCTCACGACATGCGCTATTCGTGCATGCAGGGAATTGTCAGCGGAACGGGACGCCAGCTCCATCTGACGGACATCGACGTTTATCTCAGCGACGTCCTGCAGACGGACATGGCTCTTTACGGCGGCGCTTCCGGCGGACCGTGGTTCGATCTGGATCAAAAGGTAGTCGGCATAACGACTTCTCAACAGTGCGACTCGCAATGCATTTCCTACGGCATTTCCCATATCACGATACTCAACAAACTTCTGAAACTGTACGATTACCCGCATCGTAACGGGTTTGTTCGCGGGTTTAGACTCAAGCTGGAAGACGGACGCTGCGTTGCATACCGCGTTGACAGTGATTCGCCAGCCGGGCATGCGGGGCTGAAGGACGGTGACGTTGTCGAGTCCGTCAACGGCGCGCCGATTTCTGGCATGACGTCGTGGATTGAGCAGGAATCCAAATTCAACGCTCAAACCTCGGTTAAAATTGCCGTTGAGCGAGGCAAAAAGAAAGAACAAAAGACGTTCCAGTTTACGTTTGCTCCATGGAAAGCTCCCGACGTGAACGAGACGCTGTGGAAAAAAATCGGCTTGAAAGTTCGCCCCATGACGAACGAAGAAGTTAAACTCTTTGAACTCAAGTCGCCCTATGCGTATGTTATTACAGACATTGACACATCACGATTTGAAGGGTATGAACATAAGCCGCAAGTCAACGACGCGCTGGGAAAAATCGCCTTTGTCTGTCCGCGCAACTTTGACCATTTTGCTCGTCTTTTGGACAGCCTCAACGAAGATGATGAGATTCCGATGGTATTTCTTCGCGTCGTTGACCAGAAGACAAAACAGTCTGTTTTGCTTTCAGGCGAACAAACCGCAGCGCAGCAAGGCGACGTTCATGAATCGGAATCCGCCAACAGCAAAGACAGTCCGTCCAAAAACAATTCGGAACGTAAAATTATCAAAACCCGGATTGACATAGAGGGCTTTGAGGTCAAATAGCAGGGAAAGGTTTTTTGAAAAATTTTTCCTGCAAATTTGGTTTCGCTATTGAAAATCAAAAAATAATTGGTATAATTTAATACATGAGTGAGAAGAATTGTTTCGTTAGCTACTGAACAATTCATCATCATTTATGTTTAAATGCAAGTTTAACGAAACTAATATTTCACGTACTTTGACAGGAATGAACTCATGAATCGAACAGTATCCATAATCCTGATGAGCATGTTAATGTTTGCCGTTGCGGTTACTTTAGGCTGTAGTTCCCCATCGGATCCAACGGTCAAATGGTCTGGAACCGTTACCATTGAAGGACAGCCAATTCCGTCAGACGCTTTAGGTGTGATTATTGTCAGATCTAACAGCGCTTCCGGATCGACTCGCGGCGATCAAGCGGAGATCATTAACGGAGAGTATACGCTTCAAAACGTTCCCCAGGGAGATGTAACGGTTTCCTTTGACATTTACAAGCTGATTCCAGCCAAAGACAAAATGGACGCTGACCGCGGTATTGAAGAAAAGAACATCCTTGTTCCGGATCGTTGGGCGATAGGCGTTACAGACACCGCCGATAAAAACGACTCTGCCAAAAACTTCGATTTGACGAAATAGACGTTGTCATTTAATTTCAAGCTTCCCGTAGACGTTTTGGACTTTTTCACTGGATTATTTAATCATTCATACTAAAAATGAAACGCAATTCAGGTTTTACACTGGTTGAACTTTTGGTTGTTATCGCTATTATAGCGGTGCTTATCGGGCTTCTTCTTCCTGCGGTTCAGTCCGTACGTGAAGCAGGACGACGCACTCAGTGCGCCAACAATATTAAACAGATTTCGTTGGCTGCAATCAACTTTGCCAACCATAACAAAGGGTTGCCGCCGGGGGCGACTTCTTCTCAGGAAAACCATCGCGTTTGCAAAACGCACATGGCGGATCGTTGGTGGGAAGACCATACATGGTACTCGTATCTTGGAGCTTATCTTGATCAACAGGCGTGGTACGACTTGCTGGATTTTGACGTTTACATGTCAGACTATGAAAACGACAACGCCCGCAAAGTCTATTGCAAAACGTTTGCCTGTCCGTCTGACCTGGGTCAGCAAAGAAACGAATGGAGCAGACAAAACTGGTGTAAACTGCGTTCGAATTACGTTGCCAATTTCGGCAACACCACCTACGGACAGAAAAACGTTGGAACGGTTTCAGCTGGCGACATTAACGACGCATCCAAATTCAATCCCAACGCAGACACGTTCCGCGGCGCGCCGTTTTCGTTTGTTACCAAACAGCCGATTGACACTATTTCAGACGGGGCGGACAACACGCTCATGTTTTCGGAAACGAAAGTTATTCCCTATATGGACGATGTAACCTGGGGCGGACCGATCAGCGAAGTTTGCGTTTCGACTGGCGGAAACTCTTTCTCCGGCTGGCAGACGCCAAACAATCAATTGGCGGATAAAATCTATCGTTGCCCGACAGCCACTATATTCTTTTCTGTTATTCAGCAAAACGACATTCCAAGACCGGTTACCTGCAATAACTACTATGATCAGTACTTTACCCCTCGCAGTCATCACCCCGGCGGCGTATCCGCTTCAAGCTGCAGCGGTAAAATTGAATTCATCAGCGACAGAATTGAACTCCGCGTTTGGCGCGCCAGATGCACTGCTCAAGGCGCAGAAACGTACCTGGGCGTTGATTGATTTCGGGGTTTTGGAGTGCGACGGCTTGCCGTCGCTTTTCCAAGAAAAAAGTTGAGAATTTCCATAAGAGTCTTTCGTGCCAATAACGCAAGAACCTTTTTCGATTTTCTTCGACTATTTTTGGATAGAATATTCTCCCCACGTTATCGTCGCGAATAATCTTTTATCGTCATTCGCGACGGTTCTGGTAATGAAAGCGGCGCCAAGGCGCCGCACTCCAAAAATTACAGCCCAAAGAGCATATCCTGATACTTCGGCATGGGCCAGAGGTCGTCGGGCATTTGGATTTCCAGCTGGTCGGCGGTGTTGCGGACGTCTTTCATGCACGCCAGAACTTCCGACTCGTCCTTCTTCTCGGCGATGGCGTTTTCCAGAGCGTCGCAGTTGTCCGCCAGGTCGTCTGCCAGCAGACCAATCGTTCGAAGCTGTCCTTGAATCGCAGAAAGTCCGGCGGTTGTACCGGAATCTTTAAGCTGGTTGAGCGACCCTGCCAGCTCTCCCAAATGGGTAACGACGGCGGGCATGATCATCGTCCGCGCCATTTGCAGCGTCAAACGCGCCTCGATAGCAACCTTCTGCTCGTACTGCTCGATAAACACTTCGTAACGCGACGGCAGCTCGTTGCCGGTGAATACGCCGTACTTCTCGAACAGTTCCAGATTCTTTTTGTCGACAAGCGGCTTGAGCGCTTCCGGCGTCGTTCGCAAATTGGGCAGACCGCGCTTTTGCGCCTCTTTAACCCATTCAGCGGTGTAGTTGTCGCCGTTGAAAATGATCCGTTTGTGATTGCAGATCATTTCATGGAGAATCGTCTGCAGAGCGGAGTTGAAGTCCTTCTTCTCGACGTATTCCAGTCTGTCGGCGACTTCGTCCATGCTTTCTGCCACGATTGTATTGAGAACCATGCTGATGCCGGCGCAGGACTGGCTGGAGCCGGGAGCGCGGTACTCGAACTTCGCGCCGGTAAAGGCAAAGGGGGACGTTCGGTTGCGGTCGGAACCGTCGCGCGGCAGAGGCGGCAGGGCGTCGACGCCGACTTTCATCGTCGTTGTGCGTCGGGACGACTTCAGCGCGCCCTTTTCAATCTGCTCGATAACGTCGGTGAGCTGATCGCCGAGGAAAATGGAAATAATCGCCGGCGGGGCTTCAGCAGCGCCCAATCGATGATCGTTCCCGATACAGGCGGTTGCAGATCGCATTAAATCAGCGTGACGGTCAACAGCCTGAATGACGCAGCACAGCGTCGTCAAAAACAGAGCGTTTTGGTGCGGGTCTGTGCCCGGGTTGAGCAGGTTGACGTCTCCGTAGGCGATCGACCAGTTGTTGTGCTTGCCCGACCCGTTGATGCCGGCAAACGGCTTTTCGTGAAGCAGACACGCCAAATCGTGCCGCTGCGCCGCAGTCTGCAAGACGTCCATGACGAGCATGTTGTGGTCAACCGCCAGGTTGAGGTCTTCGAACATCGGGGCGAGTTCAAACTGACCCGGCGCGACTTCGTTGTGCCGCGTTTTGGCGGGAACGCCCAGCGCCCAAAGCTCTTTTTCGACGTCCGCCATGAAGTCCAAAATTCGGGGCTGAATCGTGCCGAAATAATGGTCGTCGAGCTGCTGATGTTTGGCGGGAACGGCGCCGAAGAGCGTTCGACCCGTCTGGACGAGGTCAGGACGCATCATGTACTGTTCGCGGTCGATGAGGAAGTATTCCTGTTCCGCGCCGAGGGTAATGAACGGCTTGACGTCCGGCTGTTCCAGACCAAAGACTTTGATAATGCGTTCGACCGAACGGCTTAACGCCTGAATCGACCGGAGCAAAGGCGTCTTTTTATCCAGCGACGATCCCGTATAAGAGCAAAACGCGGTCGGAATGCACAGCGTCGCGTTGTCTCCGCTGCGGCGAATGAACGCGGGAGACGTCGGATCCCAGGCGGTGTACCCGCGGGCTTCAAACGTTGACCTCAGCCCCCCCGACGGGAAACTGGACGCGTCCGGCTCGCCGACGATCAGGTTCTTCCCGGAGAAGCGCAGCGTGATTCCCCCTTCGTTGTCCGGCTCCAAAAACGCGTCGTGCTTTTCGGCGGTGGAACTTGTCAGCGGCTGAAACCAGTGCGTGTAGTGCGTCGCGCCGCGGCGGAGAGCCCATTGCTTCATCGCGTTGGCGACGTCGTCCGCAATGGCGGAGTCGAGAGCCTTGCCCTCTTTGAGCGTCGCAACCAGCTTACGATAAACCGGCTTGGGCAAGACCTTCTGCATCGTCGGAAGATTGAACACGTCTTCCGCGAAAGCATGAACAAATTCCTCAGCAAAGTCCGTTGTACGTTCGGAAATTTCGGTCATGGTTTAGGGGGAGTAGGGAATAGGGAATGGGGAGTAGTATTTTTGCCTGGCGCGTTGCGCCAATTGTTAATTACATATAATTTATCCGTTTTGATAATTTTGTCAATGGAGAAGGGCGGCGAGTCAATGCGGAATGCAGAATGCGTAATGCGTAATTGGGCATTTGAGGAGCGCCTGCCCAAAGTTTTTTAACACGAAATACACAAAGAGAACGAAACAAACGAAAGGATTATTTAAAATCTAAAAAATCTTTCGTAACTTTCGCTTATTTCGCGTTTTTCGTGTTAAAAAATCCAATGAGTTACGAATAACCAAAGCGCTAGTTCCACGTCGCGCCGTGGTTTACGAGCCAATTGGCGACGTCAAGTTGTTTATCTCTGACGGCGTAAAACACGGCGTTATTTCCGGCATTGTCTCTGGCGTTGATGGCGGCGCCGCAGTCAACCAGCGCTTCAACCAAGTCCATATTGCCTTTGCGGGCGGCGTAATGCAAAGCCGTCCAGCCCATATCGTCTTTGGCGTTGACGTCCGCGCCGAGCTCAACAAGCCACTCAACGCTTTCTTTACTTGAAACGCAGAACAGGAGTGTGCCGCCCATCGGGGTTTGGACGTTGACGTCTGCGCCGTGTTCCACCAGCCACGGGAGAATGTCAATATTCCAATAATTCTCAAAGGCATAGTACAGAACGGGATAGCCGTCTTCGTCCAGAGCGTTGACGTCCGCGCCGTGATCGACCAGCCATTGAGCCGTTTCCAGTTTGCACTCTTCGTTTTGAATGGCGTCAATCAGAGCGTCGTTAGCCCATTCCTCGTTGGCGCCGACGCCCTGATCTACCAGCCATTGCAGCAGATCCAACGAGCCGGCGTAGGCGGCGTGAATCAGGTAGGACGTTTTCTCCGGGTCCAGATTCGCGCCGTGTTCTACCAGCCAACGAAACACTTCCAGAGAACCGCTTTCGGCTGCCATGTCCAGGACGTCATAGCCGAAGCAATCCCTTGCGTTGACGTCCAACCCCTGTTCAACCAGCCACTCGACAAGCGGCAGGGAGCCGGACTGGGCGGCGTAATGCAGAACCGTCATCTCGTTGGATTGCTTGACGTTGAGATCTCCGCCATGTTCAACCAGATACTGAACGTTTTTCAGATTGCCGCCTCGGGCAGCTCGAAGAACGGGAGTCAATTTGTCGCCGTCAAAAGCGTTGACGTCCGCGCCGTGATCAATGAGCCAATTCGCGACTTCCGACTTGCCTCTAAACAGGGCGCAGGTCAAGACTGACCATTCGCCAATGGTTTTGGCGTTGACGTCTGCGCCTTGGTCGACCAGCCATTCAACCAGTTCCAAAGAACCGCTTTCAGCCGCGAAATGCAAGAGCGTCATCCCCTGCGACGCTTTGGCATTGAGATCAGCGCCGTGTTCCGCCAGCCATCGAACCAGTTCCAGCGACCCGATTTGGGCGGCGTAATGCACAACGCAATATTTATAGTCGTCTTTGGCGTTGACGTCCAAACCCTGTTCGACAAGCCATGCAACCAGCTCCAGCGATCCGCTTTGGGCGGCGTAATGCAAGACGCTTTGCTTCCTGTCACATGTCGCGTTGAGGTCGGCGCCCTGCTCTGCCAGCCATTTGACCAGTTCTAACGAACCGGCGCTGGCAGCGTAATGAACGGGCGTCTTTTCATTGTGATTCTTCGCCTTGACGTCCAATCCCAGCGACGCCAGATACTTGACCAGTTCCAGCGATCCGCTTCGGGCGGCGTAATGCATAACGCGGTCTCCGTAATTATTTTTTGCGTTGACGTCCGCCCCTTGATCAATGAGCAGATTGACGCGATTCAAATCGCCTTGAAGCGCGGCGTAATGGAGAATCGTAGCCCCCCCAATTGTACGATAGGAGAGATCAAAAGACCCGTTCTGAAACATCCATTCAAAAATCCCTAGCTCCTCCGATAAATATGTGTCTTCTAAATCGAACATTTCAACAATCCTTCCCTGAAAGCGATGAAGCTGTCAGAATACCTGATACCGTGACTGTCGAGCCTGTATCCGTACAGACCCTTTGACAGCCCAAAATCAAACGAAACCACCAAAAGGAATTCGCGGTTTATTACAAGACAACTTTATCGTACTGACGCTGTGGCAGGTTTATACCATTAGGTATATTTCAGAAATGAATAAAGCGATTTTCCTTTTGGAATTTGGTAAAGACCAACTGCAAGTTATTAGATTTTAATTTTCATGTGAGATATTATACCCAAAACATTTTGAATTTTCATGGAATTCGACAAGAATTTTTTAAAAAAAGGGGAAAATTTTTTGGATGTTCTGAAAATATGTAGAATATGGTAAATTTAGTGAATTTTAGGCTTGGTTTAAACAAGCGATTAAAAGGCGGTAACGGAGCGACCAACGGGAGCGAATAGTGGCAGGCGCGCGGTAGCGCGGTTTGGGAACCGACCCTGTCGGCCGCCGCCTTGTCCAATGAGCTGCGAAAAGACTCCGTTCAACCCTCCAAAGAAGCCTCACGCAAAGTTCGCAAAGTCCGCAAAGTAATATAGGCGAGCCGGGAACGTTAGTTCCCGGGCATAGAACCAACAATCGTTGACGAGCGCTTGCTTCCGCCCGCCTTGACGGATGATGGCAAATTCAATCTGATTCAGCTCCGTAATCTTTCAGAAGCTGATACATCTCCCAATTTCCCACGTCTTCAGCGCAGTTGAGGGGGGTGATTCCGTCGACGTCTGTGGCGCTGACGTCTGCGCCATGATCTGCCAGATACTTAACCAGATCCATTTTGTTATTTGACGCTGCGCAATGCAAGACCGTCCATCCGTCATTGTCCGCTGCATTGACGTCTGCGCCATGGTTTACCAGCGCCTCAACGATCGGCAAAGTAGAGCATGAAGCGGCAAGATGCAAAGCCGTCCACCCCTCGTTGTCTTTATGGTTTATATCCGAGAGACGTTCTAGCAACCATTGAACCATTGCCAAAGAGTTGACAAGGCAGGCGTGATGAAGAAGAGTCTCGTCGTTTTCATTCACAACGTTGACGTCAGCGCCACGTTCAACCAGCAGTTTAACGTATTCCAATTGCTCATTATCGACGGCGGCGAGCAATAACGAATAATTATCATCGGTGACTGCGTTGACGTCTGCGCCATGGTTTATAAGCAGCTCAACGATTTCCTTTCTGTTTCCTGCCAGGGCGTTATGCATGACAGTCCATCCTTCGTTGTCTTTTGCGTTGACGTCTGCGCCATGATCGACCAGCCATTTAAGCGCTTCAAATCTGTCATTTTTGAATCTCGAATTCTGGGAAGTGACGATTATCATGAGTGAAATCCCCTTATTGGTAACAGCGTTAACGTCTGCGCCATGTTCTATGAGCCATTGAACCAGTTCAAAAGAACCGCTCAGAGCGGCGTTATACAAGACGGACTCTCCATCTGTATCTTTCGCGTTGAGATCCAATCCGCGATCCGCCAGCCATTTAACCATTTCCATAGACCCGCCCAGAGCGGCGTCGTGTAAAACCGTCCTGCCGTCGTTGTCTACGGCGTTAATATCTGCGCCCTGTTCGACAAGCCACTCAAACAGTTCCCACGATCCGCTTGCTGCGGCGCTATGCAGGACAGTCCAGCCTGAATTGTCAACTCCTTTGACGTTTAAGCCATGTTCCGCCAGCCATTTAACGGCGTCTAAAGAGCCGTTATTGGCGGAACTGAACATAACAGTCCCACCTTCATTGTTTACGGCGTTAATATCAGCGCCATGTTCAATGAGCCATTGAACCATTTCAAAAGTTCCGTTTTCGGCGGCGAAATGCAAAACGGAATCTCCTTCAGTATTTTTTGCGTTGACATCCAGTCCTTGATTTGTCAGCCACTTAACCAGTTCCAAAGACCCGCTCTGGGCGGCATAATGAAGAACCGTCATTCCTTCATCGCATACCGCATTGATATCCGCGTTACATTCAACCAGCTTTTGAACAACGTCCAGCCGACCTTTATCGGCGGCGATAAGCAAGGGCGTCATTCCGCGATTGGTTACGGCGTTGACGTCCGCGCCATGCTCAATCAAACATTGAACCAATTCCAAACAGCCGTTATTGGCGGCGTTATGCAAGGGCGTCCTTCCGGATTTGCTCTGAGCGTTTACGTCTGCGCCATAATCCGCCAGCCATTGAGCAACTTCCAAATTGTCGTTATGGGCGGCGACGTGTAACGCGGTAGCTTCATCGTTGTCTCGAGCGTCGACGTCTGCGCCTTGGTCGACGAGCCATTGAACAACTTCCACGCTACCGCCTAAAACAGCGCCGAATAAAACCGGGCTTCCGTTGTCTCCGGTTGCCTCGACGTCGGCGTCGTGATCTGTAAGCAATTGAACCTTTTCCAAAGAACCGCTTAATGCAGCGCTATGCAAAACGGTAGTTCCCTCAGTGGAGGCGGCATTGACGTTTGCGCCATTTTTTACCAGTAAACAAAGGATGTCATAATCGCCTTTTTCGGCGACGTTGTGCATGATAGACCATCCGCCTTTGATCACGGCGTTGACGTCTGCGCCCTGATCGATGAGCCATTGAGTCAGTTCTGTTGATTTACTGAAGGCGGCGCAATGCAGAACTGTTACTCCGTTTCTGTCAGCGGCTTTGACGTCCAAGCCGTGAGCTGCCAGCCATTGAACGATTTCCAACCTGCCATTTTGAGCGGTGCTGTGCATGACGGTCCAGCCGTCCTTGTCTTTTGAATTGACGTCGGCTCCGTGATCGATAAGAAACTGAATGACTTTCATATCGGCTTGTTTGACGGCGCTGTTAATCACGGACATGTCGTTATTGTTAACTGCATGGACGTCTGCGCCGCGTTCGACCAGATACTCAACGATTTCATATTTCCCTTCATAGGCGGCGCAATGCAGGACTGTATACCCTTTATTGTTCTTTGCGTTGACGTCTGCGCCCCGTTCAACCAGAAATTGAACAATCTCATAATAGCCGTTCTCGGCAGCGCAATGCAATACAGACCAGTTGTCGTTGTCAACCGTATTGACGCTGGCGCCATGATCTACCAGCCATTGAGCGACGTCCAATTTGCCTTTATTGCAGACGCAATGCAAAACCGACCAGCCGTCATTGTCCACGGCATTTATGTCCGCGCCGCGATCTGCCAGCCACTGGACAATTTCCAAATAACCGTTTGCGGCTGCGTTATGCAATATCGGCCAACTGTCATTGTCAACGGCGTTGACGTCTGCGCCATGGTTGACCAGACATTTTACGACGTCCAGTTTCCCTTGATCTGCTGCGTTATGCAAAACCGACCAGCCGTCGTTGTCTTTTGTATTGACGTCAGCCCCGTTGTTGAGCAGAAGCTCTACGACGTCAACCCTTCCATTATTGGAAGCGTTATGCAGAACCGACCAGCCGTCTTTGTCTTTTGCGTTGACGTCCGCGCCGTTGTCAATAAACCATTGAATCTGTTCCAAAGATCCGGTTTCAACAACGCAATGAAACAGGGTGGTTTCTTGTGAATCTTTTTCGTTGACGCTTACCCCATGAGTAACATACCATTGAACAAGCGACCAGAACTTCTCGCGAACAGCGTATGACATGACCGGCTCTCCCCAGGCGTCTACGGCATTGACGTCCGCGCCATGAGCTTCTAACAATTCAAACAGTTCCAAATTGCCGCATTGAGCTGCATAATGCAGCGCCGTTCTTCCGTATAACTCATCTTTTGCGTTGACGTCAGCGCCCAGCCCCGCCAGAAATTGAGCAACTTCCAGAGAGCCGCTTTTAGCGGCGTAATGCAAGACCGTCTCTCCGCAACCGTCGGTTGCTTTGACGTCCAGTCCCTGTTTAACAAGCCACTCAACGAGTTCCAAATTGCCGCTTTGGGCGGCGTAATGCAGAGCGCTCTTCTTCCCGGAATCTTTAATTCGGACGTCTGCGCCAATTGCAGCAAGCAGATGGATCAATTTCAAATTGCCGTTTTGAGCGGCGTAATGCACCGCGCTCTTGCCCATATAGTCTTTGACGTTGACGTTTTCTCCCTGCGAAACAAGCCATTGTACAATTTCCAGAGAACCTGATACAGCCGCCTGATGCAAGGGCGTAGCGCCTTTGCGATCAGGAGCGTTGACGGCGCTGCCCTGCTCCGCCAGTGACTTGACCAGTTCCAGCGACCCGCTTCGGACGGCGTAATGCATCACGGAATCGCCGTAATTGTTCTTCGAATTGACGTCCGCCCCTTGAGCAACAAGCTGCTTAACGCGACTCAAATCGCCTTTAAGCGCGGCGTAATGGAGAATGTCTGCTCCCATAGACGAACGACAGGAGAAATCAAAAGAGCCGTCTTGAAACATCCGTTCAAAACGTTCTGTATCTTCTTCATTAAAAGTGTTTTCTAAATCAAACATTTACGTATTCTTCAGAAATGTATTAAGTGGTTTCCGTTGTTTTTGGGGCTTTGTAATTTTGGCAAGCGCCAACTGAAGGTTTCAGATTACAAAATTATGCAGACATTATACCCGAAACGCTCAGAATTTTCATGCGATTCAATGAGAATTTTACAAAAAAAAGAAAAATTTTTATGTTTTTGGGAAAATAGGACAAATAGACGCCATGGAAAATAGCGATATTGATTTAGCCAATCGCCAGGCGAGCCGGGAACGTTAGTTCCCGGGTATAGAACCAAACCAACATTGACAAACGTTTGTGCGGGGAATTCGGCGGCTTGACGCCGCCTTATCCAATGACCTGAGCAAAGACTCCGTTCAGCCCGGTTCGCGGGCGTCTAGACCAACGTACGCTCCATGGTCAATCAGCCATTCGTACATTTCAGAACTAGCATTATCGTATGCATGACATAAAACGGATAATCCAAAGCCGTCTACTGCGTTAACATCCGCGCCCTGTTCGACAAGCCATTGAACCAGTTCCAAAGAATCGCTATCGACGGCTTCATGTAAAATCGTTATTTCATCATCGTTTTCTGCGTTGATGTCCAACCCCTGATTTACCAGCCATTGAACAAGTTCCAACGAGCCGCTTCGAGCGGCATAATGCAAAACAGTACTTCCGATAATAATTCTTGCGTTGACGTCCAAACCTTGTTCAACCAGCCACTGCACAATTTCTAAATTGCCGCTCAAAGCGGCGCTGTGCAAAACTGTCATTCCATTTATTCCTTTTACGTTAATGTCAGCCCCAAGTTCCAAAAGTTCTTGAACTCGTTCCAGCTTGCCTGTTGCCGCGGCATAATGGAGAACATTTAAGCCTAAATCAGAACAATATGTAAAATCATATTCCCCTTTTTGAAACATCTGCTCAAAACATTCAACGGCAGCTTCTTCAAATAATATATCTATCGTGTCCATTTTTAAAATTCTTTGTTATAGGGATCTGTTCGCTTGTATTACAGTAATAAATCTGATTATAACTCTCAAACCAATTTAATGCAAGAGGTCCGTATTTCCTCTTGACGTCATCTCGTAAAATCGCTATACTCCCGTTATGTTAATCCGACAAGACGAAAACGATAAATTGACTAACGACACAACTGAGGCGTTTCAGTTTACAGACCTCCAGCAGAAGGCAGACTCGTATCTTGCCAACGTCAAGCAGCAGGCTCAACAGATTCAGCAGAAAACGCAGTCAGATCTGGAAGAGTGGCGACAGAACGCGATTTCTCAGGTCAAGCAGGAAACGGACGCGCTCCGTAAAGACGCTCAGACGGAATACGATCAGGCGCATAAAAAAGGCTATAACGACGGGTTCGAGAAGGGCTTGGCGGACGCTCAGGCGAATTCCGAGTCCACGCTCAAAAAGCATTTGGACGAACGGCTCGACCGGGCGTTTCCCGCTATTGACGCCGCTCTCGACCAGCTGGAATCCCAAAGCCGGCAATGGACGGCGCAATGGGAAGCGGCAGGAATTCAGCTCGCTCTGGCGATAGCCGAAAAGATTCTCCGTTCCCAAATCAAGATCAATTCGAAGAAAATCCTGCCGGCTCTGCGCGAGGCGCTGGAACTGACGGTAAAAGCTCAGAGAATCCGAATCCGCCTGGCGAAAGAGGACTATAACGTTCTGCTGCCAGACGTCAAAGCCTTAACCGAACGCTTTCAACGGGCAGGACAGACGGAAATCGTTCCAGACGACTCGCTGCAGTCCGGCGACTGCCTCGTCGAAACCCCGATGGGCGAAATCGACATGATTATCCGCTCCCAGCTGGACCGCATTGCGGAAGAACTTATTTAGGCAAGAGGCAAGAGGCAGTAGGCATTAGTTTTCGCCTTCGGCGAATTAATCGTCCCTACTGCCTACTGCCTACTGCCTACTGCCTACTGCCTACCATGAACAACATCCAATCGTATATAAATCAGCTTAACGAAATCAACCCGATGGCGTTGACTGGAACCGTCGTTCAGACGATCGGTCAGACGGTTGTCGCGGAAGGGTTTCCAGTACCCGTCGGCGCGGTTGCGGAAATAAGCCGACCGGGCATGAAGCCGATTTACGCTCAGACGATTGGGTTTCGTGACAATCAGACGTTACTTAGTCCCTACGATTCTCTAACCGGCGTCCGCAGCGGGAGCGCCATTCGTCTGTTTCGTTCAGAACCGAAGCTGAAAATCGGCGACGAACTGTTGGGCAGAATCGTCGACGCGTTTGGCGAACCGGTCGACGACGGCGCGCCCATGCTGCTGCCGCAGCGCGTCTCGTTTGTCAACCCGGCTCCGCAGGCGCACAAACGCCCGCGTATCGACCAGATTTTTTCTACTGGCGTTCGCGCCATCGACGCTCTTCTGACTTGCGGACGCGGACAGCGCTTGGGCATCTTCGCCGGGTCAGGCGTCGGGAAAAGCACGCTGTTGGGCATGATGGCGCGATACTCCAAGGCAGACGTGATTGTTCTGGGGCTTGTCGGAGAGCGCGGTCGGGAACTTAACGAATTTATCGACTCCAATCTCGGCGCGGAAGGACTGGCGAAAAGCGTGATTGTCGTTTCGACGTCAGACGAACCGGCGATTAAACGCGAGCTGTCCTGTTACACTGCGACCGCAATTGCAGAGCATTTTCGCGATCAGGGCAAAGACGTTTTGCTCCTGATGGACTCTTTAACGCGATTCGCTCAGGCGAAGCGTGAAGTGGGCTTGGCGGCGGGCGAACCGGCTGCGGCGCGCGGGTATCCGCCCAGTGTTTTCGCCGCGATGGCTCCGCTTCTGGAACGCGCCGGTCGAACGGAGAAAGGGTCAATCACCGCTTTTTACACGGTTCTGGTTGAAGGCGACGACGAAAACGAGCCGGTCGCCGACACTGTCCGCGGTCTTCTCGACGGGCACGTCTGGCTGTCGAGAAAAATCGCGCAAGCTGGGCGATTCCCTGCAATCGACATTCTCAAAAGCGTCAGCCGACTGGCGAACGACCTGACCGATTCCAAACTGCGCCGCGCTGCCCGATCGTTCCGTCAGGCGTTAGCCGTTTACAACGACAGCGAAGACCTGATTTCTATCGGCGCGTACAAACACGGCTCGAACCCGATGGTCGACGAAGCCATTCGCCTTCGTCCCGCCATGATTGACTTCTTACAGCAAAACGTCGACGATCCCGACGACTTCCACTCCGCCAAAGAGCGATTGGAAAGGATCTTTGGAGAATAGCGCCGCGTCGCACTCCATACATCCCTTTTTCCATATTTTCCCCTTTCTTTTCCGGTAGAACTCTTGAAATTACTCTTTGCTTCTGATACAATCATTTGTATAAAAGGGACTTGAAGTTCCAGAATCGATTTTGGTTTTCGCCTTGTTATCCTTCCTCAATTTACTTTAAGGAGCAGTAAAATGTGTGAATCTTGTTGCAGTTCAGACCATAGCGACGGCGTATCCCGCCGCGATTTTTTGAAAACCGGGGCGACCGCTGCTGTCGTGGCGTCGACGACCATGTCCGGCATTTTGAGCGCTGAAGATCTAAGAGACGTCAGCGAAGAGTTCAAGCCGCTTCCCAAGTCGCCGGCGAACGTTGTCGTCGCGTTTATGTACCCGCCGCGCGAAGTCGTCGACGCTGGCGAGTTTGAAGACTCCTGGGCTGTTCATCACTGGTCAACGTATCCGGGTCCGTATTACGAACCCGCCGAACGGGAAAAGCAGTTTCGCGCCAAAATCGAGGAAATCAACGCCAGGCTGGGTATGAATGTCACGTTCTATCCGACGTTCTATAAAAAAGCGGCGGCGTCTGAATTTGTCGAAAAAATGAAGCAGAACCAGCCGGATGCGGTGTTTCTCTTCTGTTTCTGGAACACGATGCAGCCCTGGGCGTCTGACATGTGCACGAAAATGGAACTGCCCGCCGTCGTCTACGTTCCCGTCGGGTGCAACCATCAGCTTCCCAATCAGTCGCTTGCCAACAATCCCAATCTGCTCTTTATCCATTCCTTTGAGAACTGGTCGGCGATTGAAGGCGCGCTTCGAGCGGTCAACGCCCATAAAAAGCTGTCGCAAAGCCGAATGATTCGCGTTGGGGCGTATCCCGAAAAGATTACCATCCCGTCCTGCTCCAATCCCAACCGACTGAACGTCGAAATCGCTGGCGTCCCAGCGGAAATCTACAATGCAATGTTTGATTCGGTCGCCGACTCCCCGGAACTGATCGAGATGGCAAAGGCGCTCAAAGCCAAAGCCCTCAAGGTCATTGACGTTGAAGATCAGTACATCAACCACGGAATCCGTTCCTATCTGACCATTCAAGCGCTCAAAAAGCGTTACAACGCCGACGCTGTTACAATTAAATGCCTCATGCTCAAAGAACGCAAGCCGTGCATTGGCTTTTCGCTGCTCAACAGCGCGCTGTCGCCCTGCGCGTGCGAAGACCAGATGGATTCCCTCATTACGATTATGCTGGGAAATCATCTCCTTGACCGGGGCGGGTTCCTTCACAATCCGGAATTCGACGTGGAACGAAACCAGTACTACGGATCCCACTGCACAACGCCGCTGCAGATGTACCCCTCGTACGAGAACAAGCCGGAACTGCCGTTCTATATTCGTCCGTTTGCTCACATGCTGCCCAAGACCGCGGCGATTGACGGTCGAATGCCGGAAAACGCGCCTGGTCTGATTGCCAAGTTCACCGTTGACGGTATTTTATCCGCTTATACCGGACGAATCGTCAACTCTCCGGAGTTCACCCAGGCGGGCGGCTGTACGACCCGATTCAGAATGGACATGGACAAGCTGGAAAACGTCTGTAACATGTACCGCGGTCCGCACCCAATTCTGTTCCTGACCGAACCGGAACGAGCGCGCTGGTTCAAGATGTTCGCCCAACTGTACAAATACGAGTGGAAGGGAAACTGCTGATAATTCATAATTAGAATATCGTGACATTATTTCGACGTTCGGGAAGAAAACAAAAACGGAACCCCGAACGACGATTTCGTTGTTAAAGTATTAACCATTTACTAAAAAATCCTATGAAAAGAGTTATTAAATCGACAGTACTGCTTGCAATCGCCGTCGTTGCGGCTGTAACAATGGCAGAAATTGGAAGAGCAGACAACGCCCCCAGCGCGAAACAGCCGATACCGGCGTTCATCTTCGGGCAGAACCTTGAACATACGCGGTCAGCCGTTCAGGGCGGGATTTCCGCTCAGCTGGTGAAGAATCGCAAGTTCGCCGGGAAACCTTCTCGCGACGGCGTTGCGATGATGTGGGAGCCGTACGGAACGAAAGCGTTCTATCACAACGCGTCTTTCAGCTGTACTCGTCACGCGGCGGGCAGCGCCATGCCCCGTCGAAACGAAAGAGCCTGTCAGATTGTCGGCTCTCTGGATCCCAACGGCGAAGCGGGTATAACCCAGGGCAAAATCGGAATTCGCGGCGGTGTAGCGCACACGTTCAAAGCCGTCGTCAGTACGCATCATCCGGTAGACGCTGTCATGACGCTACGTGTAACAGACGCTGACGGCAAAGTTCTGGCGGAAAAAGACTTTACCGTCAACACGCCCAACGCCGGGGCGTGGACTCGCATCGCGTTCGATTTTACAATCGAGAAAGATACGATGGCGAAGATTTTCGTCGGCGTTAAGGGACGCCATTACTGCGCTATCGGGGCTGTCTCGATCCTGCCGGCGGACAACTTCCACGGAATGCGAGCGGACGTTGTCGAGAATCTGCGCGACATTGGCGCTTCCATTATCCGATGGCCCGGCGGCAACTTCGCAGGCGAATACCGCTGGCGCGACGGGCTGATCGAAGATCCCGACGAACGCGCTCCGCTGGACTCCTATACCGAAATCGAGACGCAGCCTCATTTCCTCGGATACGATTCCAACGACATCGGCATGGAAGACGTCATTGCCCTGTGCGAGAAGATCGGCGCACAGCCGTTCTTTACGATTAACGCCGCCTGGGAGTCCCCGCAGGACTCCGCAGACTGGGTCAAAGCGTGCAAAGGACGCGTAAAGATGTGGTCGCTGGGCAATGAAATGGGGTTCTCTCACATGGAAGGTCCGAAGGGAGCGAAGGGATACACGGACATGGTTCGTCCGCATGCGGAGGCGATGCTCAAGGTCGATCCGGAACTGGTCATTACCGCATCAGGACCGTATCCCAACAAGACCTGGATTGAAGAATCCGCAAAGCCCTTGGCGGACGTCGCGCCGATTATTTCCTATCACCGTTACGATCACTGGAACGCCTTCTACGACTATTCCACGTCGGAAACGACCGCCGCGCTGTTTAACGAGGTTTCCCGCGACGCTGACAACGCGCTTGCTGCTCTGAAACGGTGCCGCGAGCAAGTCCCCGTCAATATCGGCATTTCGTACGACGAATGGAACCTGTGGTACGCCTGGTATCGAACCGAGGGCATTGTCGAAGGACTGTACGCAGCCAAGATGATCAACAGCTTTATGCGGAACTGGGAAGCGTGCGGCTTAAAGTTCGTCTGTTACTTCCAGGCTGTTAACGAACAGGCGATTAACGTAACCCCGTTTGAAAGCCATCTGACGTCGGTTGGCGAGGCGATGCGTCTTTGGAAAGGACACGTCGGCGGCGTTCCTGCTGACGTCTCCGATTTACCCGCCGACGCATTTGTAACAGACGCCCAGGACGGCTCGCGGTACATGACGTTCTATAACTTCTCGACGACGGAAAGCCGGACGTTCCGCATTCCTGTCGGCGGGAGAAACAAAGTCGTCGCGGCGGAATCGCTCATTCCCAACGGGTTAGAAACCGGCTGCCGATACGAGAGAAAGCCCTGCGAGGTCAAGTTCGACGGCGACTTCTGTGAAATCGTCCTCGCCCCGGCGTCGCAGGCGGGAGTACGGGTAGCGAAGTAGCAGCGAGCGTTTTGCAAGTTCAGTTCGTTCACGGATTTGACGGATTAGACGGATTTTCACCGATTGATTATTTTTACTTCGTACTGATAATTTCTCCCCTTACTAAAGTTTTTTGGAAGGGGAGTTTGAGGTGAAGAACCTTTTTTTTCAAAAAAGGGCGGCGAGGCGCCGCTCCCAGTCCGCGCTGTGCGCGAGATATATTACCACCGCTCCCGTTGGTCGCTTTGATCTTTCTTGCAAAAGAATTGTAAGCCGCAAAGAACGCAAAGGACGCATAGATTTTAAAACTTCGCGAACTTCCTCCGCGTCTCCGCGTGAGATTTGCCCGGGCGTACCATTGCCGTCTTTTATCAATTGGCAATATCAATGGTTTATGGTAATCCAGACGTTTTGTTCGCCGTTCCGGCGAATGCGTAATTCCGCTCCCGTTGGTCGCTTCATTACCGCCTTTCATTTACTGCCTAACTTCCTGTACTCTTCCGTCAGATGAACGAGCAGTTCCATGATCAGTTCGTCGGCGCGAGCCATAACGTGACGCGACGAACGGCCGCCGTTGGAATCGATCATGGATCCGACGCATTCCAGATGTATCGACATCGCTTCCCGGGCGGAAATCCCGCCTTTCGCTAACAGAGACGCTATGCCAGAAAGCTGTTTTGTCATGCTGCCGGCGCCCATGACAACGTAAGATCGGAGCAGATCCTCGTACATTTGCAGAAAATTTTGTTTTGCCTGCGGCGGAACCTGCGGCGGGGAACCGGAATCTTTGTTGTAAAAGCCGTCGATCGACTCTGCCATCGACCGCTGTTCGATAAGCATTGCCGTCGCTTCCTCTTTCTCCCGGGCGACAAGCTGTTTTTTCTCTTTGACGAATCGAGAGTTCTCCTCTTCCAGCCGAAACCGCTTTAACGCGCGCGCCATCGCCCAGAGCAGGTTGCGAACCGTCGTGGAATAGATGCACAGATAATCGTCCGCCCCGACCTGATAGCAGCGGGACTTGAGTTCCGCATCGTCCTTGTCGCCAACGACCAGCGCCGCTGCGTAAATTCCGGAAGCGCGATACGCCGCGATGAAATCCGGCGCGTCCAGCTCGCCCGGAGTGTGACAGACAATAACGACGTCGTAAACGGACTGCCGCAGCGCGTTGAGCCCTTCAGACGCCCCGCAAACCTCATCCAATTCGACGTTGACGGATTTCTCCGACTTGAACGCCTTCGCCAGCCACGACCCCGTCCGGTTGGAAACGGAAATATACAGCGCCCTCATCGACTTGGGGATATGAAACTGCCCTCGAACGGACTTCGTCGCGCCTTTCCGGGGAGCCAATCCGTTTTTCCCCCCGTTGAGACGAACGCTATACGTCGATTGCGCTGTTATAGACATAGCCAATTGAATCAATTAAAGTCAATTATCAAAATCGGTTCCGCATTCCGTTGCAAAACAAACCTTGAGGAATAATAGCGCTTTTGAGTGTATAAGTCAAGAGAGAATTGCCGTCCTTGTGTTTTAGCTAACTCGCGCATTTCAATACCGTTAAGATTTTGAAAACGATTGCTGACCGTGATAATTTAGGTAAAATATCAAAAAGGGAGCTAAGGGCTATCTACCACAGTAGAAATAATGGGCGTTTTAATCCTCGCACGCACAAGGCGTGCGACGGTAAGGTTACGAAAGTAATTTCAACAGATGTTTGGTTTCAATCCACGCACGCATAGAGCGTGCGACGACAAACGCAAATTATTGAACGCAAAGACACTTGGATGTTTCAATCCACGAACGCATGCGCGTGATGAACTCTGGCGTGAACGTATTTTCAAGCCGCGGCCAGTCCTTCTCCGCAAATTCCTTCAACGCGGCGTCGCGCTCGGCAAGCAACTTCGCCGCGTCGTCGGGATGCGCCGCAATCGCATCGCGCGTCTTCCAGACGACCTGCCACGAAGTCGGAAGGTTGGCGGCGGCTTTCGGCCAGGGGCGACCGGCGAGGGCAAGTCTGAAGTCCTCCGTAAGAGCGGCAATGCGGGTGTGTTCGCCCTTCAAACCCGAAAGATAAGAGGCCGTCATACAGGCAAGCTCAGGATATGCCAGCTCCACCACCGTCTCGTGAGCGCCGTCCTGCGGCGGCGTCTTCACCACCACGGCAAGGTCCTCCGCGTCGTATTCCCACGCGCAATCCTTGCCATTTACCTTCACAGCCTGCGGCAATGCCGCAAGCGGGAACTTCAGCGTGTAGACCCCTTTGCGCGGCGAAATCGTCACGCGGTTCCCCTCGCGGCGGATCGTCGTGCGACGGAAGTTCGTCGCATAGTCGGCGTTGTCGCCTCCATCCTCGTAGATAGAAGTGGAAAATACACTTCCCTCTACACGTTCTATATGTTCTCCACTGCCAAAATCTTGACAGGGCGCGCAGAAGAGTACGAGGTCGTCGGTACCGGGATTGCCGAGGCGGTTGACGGAATCCGGGTACATCGGAATCACCGCGCCTGCCTTCACGAACCACGGCGTCTCCTCCACCGTGTAGCCGCGCGTCAGCTTGCGCCCGCCCTCCACAATCTCGCCGCGCGAGGCATCGTACCACGCGCCCTTCGGCAGCCACACTTCCACCTCCGCCTCCTTCGTTACAGGATCGACAGGCTTCGTGACGGGCGCGACGAGGATGTCGTCGCCGAACATGTACTGGTTGATCGCCTCGTATGCGGCATCCTCCTCCGGCCAGTCATAGTACATCGGACGGCACAGGCACACGCCCGTGTCGTACGCCTGCCGCGCGGCGGTGTAGATGTAGGGCGCAAGGCGATAGCGCAGGCGGTACGTCTCGCGCAGGATGAAGAAGTGGTCGGCGTACTTCCACGGACGGCGCTCAGCCAGGGAGTCCTTGGACGGATGGGTGCGGAAGATGGGCGTGAACACGCCGCATTGCATCCAGCGCGTGAACAGCTCGCCGTTTTCCTCACGCTTGAACTGGGGACGGTTGTGTCCGCCGAGATCGTGCCCCCAGTAGCCGTAGCCCACATTCGAGGCAGTGGCGGTGAACCACGGAATCGCCTCAAGCATCCGCCACGAGCTTTCTCCGTCGCCGGAAAAGCCGATCTGGTAGCGGTGCGAGCCGAGTCCTCCCCAGCGGTGGTAGATGATCGGACGCTTCACGCCGCCGTCACGCAACCGCGTCGCATCGTGCGTGGCGAAGAGGTGGTTGAGCCAGAACGTGTTGCTCAACGTCGGCTTGCCCTTCGACATCAGCCACTGCTGCCAGTCGAGCCAGAAGCAGTCCACGCCCAGCGCCTCCAGCGGTTCGATGATATCCTTGAAATAGACTTCCGCCCAGCGCTCCTCGTCGCCCCGGTACGGGATGACGCCCTTGCCCTTCCAACCGTAGTCCTTCGCGAAGCGGGGAAAGACGTCCTCGCAGTCCGGGATGCCGCACGCGGGGTGCATGTTGAGCGGCGCGTGCAGTCCCTCGTCATGCAGGAAGCGGAACATCCCCGCGGGATCTGGAAAGTAGCGTTTGTTCCACGTGTAGCCGCCCCAGCCCCACATCTGACCGCCAAGCGGCTGGACCATGTCAGGACGCTCCGCAATGTCCCAGTTTTCGTGCCAGTACATCTCGATCACGCACACGTCCACCGGGATGCCGACGGAATTCATCTCGCGCACGGCTTGGCGGTAGTCGGACTCGGTGTCGTTCCAGAACCGGCTCCACCAGTAGCCAAACGCCCACCTCGGCGGCAGCGGGATGCGCCCAGCCACCTTCACGTAGTCGCCAAGACATCCCTTGTAGTCATGCCCGTATGCGAACACCGTCAAGTCTTGGTACGCGCCGTTCTCGCGCCTCGGACGCTCCTCCACCCATTCCTTCCAGTAGTCGCCGCCCTTCACGAAAAGCGGCTTGTTCGTATCATCTACAACGGTCACACCGCGCCGCGACAAGACGCCCTTCTCCATGAGCGGCAGAAGGTCCTGTATGCTGCTGCGTCTGTCGATGGTGCGCATCGTGCCAAGCAGGTTCTCCTTGTCCTCTTCAAGCGCAGCCACGCCGTTCACAGTCAGGTTCTCGGCGGAGAACGGGCCTCCCTTCCACTCCACGCGCATCCTCTCCGTCTCGATCACTGCGCCGTCGCCCTTGCGCGTGAACGTATGCTTGACCGGCGGCATCACGCGATTGATAAAGGTGAGGCTCGGACGATCCTCGAACGAACCGTCCTCGCTCCATTCGCAGCGGATCATGCGGTCGGTGAGAAGCGTAAAGCGCGCCTTGCCGACGATCTGAGTGTTGCCGAGCGCCACCGCACACGATGCGGCGCAGACGGTCTCGGAGCCTTCCACTTCCGCGCCTGCATTCCCGGAGAAGGCAAGCGCGCCCGTTCCCGCGTTGGCGAACGCCTTGCGCGAGACAGTATCCCACAACACGCCCTCGCCGCCTCTTCTTGCGGGAACGAGATTTATTATCGCCTTGCCATTCGCATCGTCAAGACGTACTGAATACCACTTCGCGTGACAGTAGCGCTGCGAAAGTCCGCGATTGCAGTCGTCATTCCACGAACAGCCGAGCAGAATCGTCCCGGCGTCTGTATGGGAGCCGATCGAATCCGACGCCAGGTCGCTCATCACGGTCTTGCCGTCAAGCATGGCTGTGCGATTCGCAAGCGCGATGGCGTGCGGCGCATTGAGGTCGCCGAGCGAGAACATGAGGTCAGGCGTCTTGCCATCCGCCTTCAGCGACTCGCCGCGATAGCGCATGTAGAACTGCCCGTCGGCGCCGTTCGCCTTGCGTCCGATGGTGAAATCGTCAGTCGGCAGGCTGCCGATCAGCGATGCCCAAGCGTTACCATCCGCCATCTGATAGTCGTTAGGAGAATACTGGAACTTGATCGAAAGTCCGTGTACGTCCGTCGCCTTGATGCCGGTGTCAATGTACTGGTTCTTCCCCACATACACCCATCCGCCCTCTTCGAGAAGCCGTACCTCGCCCGTCGCGAGAACGCGGAAAGAGCGCCCCTCGGGAATGCCCGCGCGACTGAACTCGTAAACAGAATCCGCAGAAGGAATCGTCCCCGAATACTGAACGCGGTTGGCGGCAGGCCATGCGTTCAGGTCGGTTCCCCTGTCTGTGGAATCCCAGACAAGGTACAGGCCTGAAGCGCCGTCAAGCGCACGGGAGGAATCCGTAACCTTGATCACATTCTGCTCAAGGGAAAGTTCGAGCGACGGAACCGCCGCCTGCGCTGCCAGTTGCGCAAAGAGCGCCACTGCAGCGCCGATCGTCAGTAGTTTTCTCATTTTAGCGTTTCCTTTTGAGGTTTGCCCTTTCGCACGGGTTATAGTTTAATGTGGAAATGTGAAAATATTGCCAAGGGAGGTCATGCGCGAACGCGCCACGCGCATTCCTGCGCGCGTTTTGCACGATTTTACTGTACACGTACGCAAACATGACGATATTATACACTATTTGGCGCCCCGCTGCCTTACGGAAGTTCAATTACAGAAATAATCGGGCGATGGTCTGACGCGACGGGTTCGTCTAAAACCTGGGCGTCGATAACCTTGACGGGCTTTTTGTCCGGGACGCTGACGAGGACGTAGTCAATGCGGATTTTCGGCTGGTTCGCCGGGAACGTAAACGCTTTCGGTCCGACGTCCTGCCAGGTTTTGAAGAACTCTTTCATAACGGCGGAGTCCGGCATGGCGTTGAAGTCGCCGACGAGAATAACCGGCTTGGAGTACTTATCGCGTTCGGCGTTGATAATCGGGACGGATTCCGCCCGGCTTGCTGGCGTGAGCGATAAATGCGTTACAAAAAAGACGTATTTGTCAAACTCGAGAATGTGAATCGCACGGCGTTCTTCTTCGCCCGGCAGGGGAACGGTTCGGACGCTGATCGGCTTCTGTTTTGTCAGCGAGCCGATGCCGTACTGCCCGCCCTGGAACTCGATAGCAGCGGAAAACGCGCCGTTGAGTTTTGTTCCCGCGGACAGTTCCGTTAAAATATCTCGACCGCTGCTGCGTTCCGTCTTGCAGTCCAGTTCCTGAATCCCGGCAATATCCGGGTTCGCGCTGGTTACGACTTTCGCGACGCGGTCAACGTCAAATCGGGAACCGTCCATGCCGACGCAGTTTCGAACGTTGTACGACATGACGCGAACCGTTTCCTGAGCAAACAGCGGGCTTACCGCCAGCAATGCGATAAATAATACGAATGATTTTCTGTAGTTCATAATTGTTAGCTGCGAGCAGAAAGAAAAATGGATGACGGTAATTACGTTTAATTTTTAAAGGCAATTCGCGCCAATAACGCATGAATTTTAATTCAATCGTTATTGGCGCCGATTTATTATTTTCGTAGTACGCAATAGATTTGGTAATGAAAGCGACGGCAAGCCGTCGCACTACAAATCTTATTTTGCCGACAGTACGACAGGGGCGTTTTCCCTGAATTCGTAGTTGATCGTTCGACCGTCATTGAGTTTAACGGTAACTTTGAGAACCTTGGGGACGTTTTTAACCGGGTCGCCGCCGAAGACGTCGTTGTATTTCCCAATCGAAACAACGCGCTTTTCGCCTATGAGCTGTTTGAGCTGCGCTGTTACGTCAACGAACGTGTTGTTGGCGCCGTATTTCGCGCTGACGATTTCGCCTTCAAACGGTTCGAGAGCGAACAGTTTCAGCGGAACGCCGGCAACCTTTTCGGAGTCGCCGTCCTGACGAATGTCGAATCGGTTGATAACCGGGGCGGTGGCGACGCGCGGACGCACTGGCGGAATGTTCTCGACGCTGAACGCTGCCGGGTCGTACATCTGGCGAATCTCTTCGTCTCCCAGATACGGACCGTTGCAGTCAACCCAGGCGATAAGACGTTCGCGGTCTTCGCCTGTTACTTTGACGCCGTGATGTTCTCCCGAGCAGGCGTTGTGAATCAGCTTGCTGACAGGGCTAAAGGCGGAATACGGCGGCAGGGTCGCGAGGTTGGCGGGGTCATTGCCGCCGTAGCCTTCAACGATGAACAGACCCGCGAGGTTGGCGGGAACGTTGTGTTCGTCTCGGGGTTTCGCTCTACCCCACGGGCAGGCGCCGGTTACCAATGTGTAGTACGGTTCGCAGAACGGGCTGGCGTCTCCCGGACGGGTCAAGACGTTGCTTCGCCACGGGTGCGTCGACGGACGGCAAACCATGTTGAGCTTTTTATACGCGTCGTTTTCCGGATCTTGATGGCATTTGCCGCAGTGCTTGTCCAGAACAGGCTGAACGAATCGCATGTACGAAATGGACTCTTCCGCGCCCCAACTGGGCGGCGTGAGTTTTTGCGGTCCTTTCTTCATCGCCATGTTCATGTTTTTGGCTTGTGGGTTGCCTTTGGTGTTGAGTTTAGACTCGTGACATCCAAAGCAGCCGCGGGTTTCGCCCGGCATGACGTTGGCAAACGATCGCATGACATGAATCGCCATGCCGTTTTCGTCCAGCATTTCAAAGTAGACGGATTGACCGGCTGGAAGTTCAAAGTAAATGCTTCCGTCCGGCTCAATTGGAACGGTTCCGAGAATGCGCTTGACGCCTTCCGCCTGGAATACGGAAACGGCGGGTCCGTCGTGCTGAACGGTTTTGTGCCACGTCGTGTAGGTTTTCGGATCCATCTGGATAACGCGAATCGCCTTACCCTTTTCCTTGAGGATTTCCGGAGCGTTGTCAAAGACGTTGTTGGAGTACAGGTACCCGGGCTTGGGCTTTTCACCAGACCCGATCTTGGGCCAGTCGACTTTGTCCGGGATTTCCGTCGGGACGGGGCGCGCCTTGAACGGCAGAGCGTACCACGCATTGGCGTTGTCGGCGGCGTAAATAAGTTCCTTGTTTCCGTAGACGTCTTGCAGATACAGCTTGAAGAACCAGCCGTGATCGGAACCGCTGTACAGTCGCTTGCCTCCGCGGGCGGAAACGAGCATATATTCTTCGCTCAGCGGATACGGCGCCTTATAGGCGTAGAACGCGCCGGCGGCGTGGTAATCGTAAGACGGAGCCGGGTCAGTCGGGCCGTTGCCGACTTCCGCCCAGGCGACTTCTCGAGTAATTCGCTCCAAACCGTCTGGATAGTTCATGCCCTTTGTCGGGTCGATGTATCCAATCGCGCCGTCAAACCAGGCGTGATGTCCCAAACCGATAAAGACGACTTTCTTGGAATCCGGAATAGCGCGGGCTTCGGTCAGGACGTCCGGCCAGGTGGACTGGTTGCCCCAGAACGTCTGCGGATTCGTCCCATCCGGGTTCATTGTCCAAAGGGACTGAACGCGCCAGAGGGCTTTGTCCGTATATTCCCAACGGGTGAAAATAACGCGACCGTCGGGTAGCATGGCGGGCATGTATTCCGGCTCGCCGTTAGCGGAAATGACGTAAATGTTTTTGCCGTCGGAATCGCAGCGGGACATCGCAAACGAGTGCGTCATGGGCATGCAGCGAACGTAGCTGCCCTGCCGGGACGACGCGAAGACGATGTGCCCGTCCGGGGTGTAGACCGGGTCGAGGTCGTCGTAGTCGCCCCGGGTCAGCTGACGCAGATTGGAGCCGTCAACGTTGACCTTGTACAGGTGGAACGACTTCTCTCCAACGGGTCGATAGCAGAACAGAATTTCTTTGCCGTCAAAGGACAAATCCTGACGCCAGAACGCGCCCTGCAGTTCCGGGACAACGTCCTTTTTGACTTCGCGGGGGTTCAAGCCGATAACCAGAATCTTGCCGCCGTCGCAAGCCATGAACCCGTTTCTGTGACGAGCTTCGTGTCCCCATTCGTCGGTGGCGTCGCCCGGCTTTCCTTTCGGATACGGGTTCTGAACCATCAAAATGGAATCGAAGTCCAGCAGCGGGTTAGAGAACAGAATCTCTCGCTTGACTTTACGGACTTCAAAATACAGCTCTTTGTAGTCTTTCTCGCCTTCAGCGTCGAGCTTCTTCTGCAAGTCGTCCAGCTGAGCGATTTGAGCGGAGAAATCCACGTCTTCTTCCAGGTCCGCAATGCGTTCTGCGGCTTCTTTCGCCCATTTGATTTCGTTGGCGACTTTCGCCGCATCGAAAACGTTGTCCGCCTGGAACGTCCAGTCGACAATCAGGTCGTTTTGCGCCTCGAGCGACAGTTTGTCAAACGGGATAAATCCCGCAGCGCTGGCAATCGCGCAAACGCCGGCGACAACTATCGCGGCAAGCGCTTTGATAATACATTTCATAGTTACTCCTCCTAAATTGGGTTATAATATTCGATTATATTGTTCTCTTACCGATACTTTTTATTATAACCAATCAAAGATTATTTACAACCCCGAAAAATGGATATAAGAAAAAAATACGGCGAGTTGGAAGCAACTCGCCGTATTGATTATTCGTTGAGGAAGAACGGGCTGATGGGCAAATATCCCTGTTCGAACAGTTCTTCGTACGTGTACGGCTGTTCAATGTGCCAGGACTGGTTCTGGTTGACCAGTTCCGTCTTGCCCCTTTCGACGCCGTACTGGTCGATGATATAAACCGTCTGGTTTTCTGCGTCGACGCGCATAACCATCATGGCGTGTCCAATCGGGCGTTTGACCAGTCCATCGCCGGGCAGAAGCTGAGCGTAGCAGGCGAACATGGCGTCTTTGCCGTTGTCGTTGACGACGGCTTTGGAATCGTCGTACTTCGTCATTTTGTACTCGCCGACTTTCAAAAACGCCTGACGGGTCTTGCCGTCAACGCGTGACGAAATGTAGATCTTGCCGGGTTCGAGGTTAATCGTTTTCAAAACCGGCATGTCCGGGCAGACGGATCGCCACGAGAACGAACAGGCGCACGCGCAGGCGTTGGCTTTGTACTGATAGTACTCCGTCGGGCCGGTATAGACCAGCTTGCCGTCCTGTTCCTGCAGATAGGTTTTGAAATCTTCCAGATTCGACCATTGCCATTCGCGCGAGTACGGGATTCCATGGTACGTCTCGCCCTTTTTATAGAGAACGCGGTTTTTATCCGCCCACCATTCCATGTCTTCTGCCGGAGTCCATTCCAGTTCCGCCATGGAGCGCATATAGTCCAGAATCTTTTGTCGGACAGCGAGGTTCTCTTCCGACGGCGTTGTTCCCGTGCGGATAACGCTCTGTTCCGGCTGACCGTAGAGGATGTTGTCCGCCAGATGGTTGAGGCACCCATGCACGATTCCGTAGAGTTCCGGTTTCGTTTCCGGGTGCGGGCTGAGAATGATAACCGTTCCCTTTCCGTAGGTCGTTATAACAATCGCAGGCGAGTTGATTTGATTTCCAGGCGCAGCGCCCCAGTCGGCGGTTTCCGAACGGAAATAGCTCAAAACCTGAACCGGCGGCAGGAGCGGGTTGACGTTGACGTTGAAAATCGGTCCGTTGTGATAGCGGCAGATCTGGGTTCCCTTGAACTGCTCGCCGAAAATCTTGACGCCGAGGTCAGTCGATTCGATTTTCAGGTCAGCCCCGCCGCGCTCCCAGTTTCGGGTTTTCAGCTGAGCGTTGTCCATGAACCGCTGTTCAATCGGGAAATACGCGCCGGCGCAAAATCCGATGTAACACTTTCCGGACTTGATAAATTCTTTGAGTTTCTTGACGCCCTCCGGTTTGAGCGACGCCGCTTCTTCGCCCGCCATTCCGCCGGGCATAAGGAAGATGTCGAAGTTGTCTAAAATGCCGTCGCGAACCTGCTTGCCGTCAATTTTGGTCATTTCGAATCGCGGGGCAGATTCGAAAACGAGCGGGAAGTTCTTTCTGCCGCTCGGCCCGACGCCGTCGCCGTCGTACATTGCAACGCGAATCTTAACGCCCTGGTCGGCGGCGGGAGTCTCTTCCGCAAAAACGGTTCCGAAAGCGGAAAACGCCATTGCAATCAACAGCGTTACAAAAGCAAATCGATATTTCATGTTTGTGTAAAAGGGTTATGTAATGAATTAAGGTTTGACGTCAAGGCGGGGACGTCGTTTTGAATTAAACCTCTCGCAACTCGCTACTCGCAACTTGAAACTTAATTATAGCGCTGTGTTTGGTTTAATACAAGAGGTTGGGGGAGAAAATTTTTGAAATGAGAGATTGAAATTCGCGGGTAATTCTTCGGAGGGTCGACGTCCTCGTCGACCGCGGGCGTCCTCGCCCGCCAATGGAAAACCGCCCCGCTGTC
>JAFSMW010000102.1 GCA_017447745.1 Thermoguttaceae bacterium | reverse complement strand
TTTCCGTCGAGCGCATATTGTTTCTCCTGTGTAAGGAACTGTATAATTGGGACTATTTTTATACGACAATATTGCGCTCGACGTTCTTGCTAAATCAAAAAAAGTGGAGATAAATCTCCACTTTTATTTAATGAATGTTTTTTAGAAAATAGAAACTATCTATAACTGTACAAGAATAAATACATCAACCTCTGTTTTTGTAGTTTGTTCTTGCTGTTAGAGTTTTAAGGTAGATAATCAATACTGATTTATTTACGCAAGTCCATTTAATGCTTCATCCGGTAAGCGTTTATTTGTTCAGCATTGTTCAGGGGAAAATGTTTAGTTCCTTTTTCACAAACGCGTTCAGATATCCGCTTTTCGGATGAATTACTTTTGTTAAATCCGTCCTGATATTTATAATTGTCAGACGCAGATGTTGTTTTGCATGATTATCATTCGTGATTGAATTGAATGAATCGTTGCTTATTCTCATGTTGAGGCGGTTATGTCTTAAGATGTCAATCCTCTGCTCTTTTCAGGCAAGTTTATTAACAAAGGAAGTTCAGCCAGCTTTACGATAAATGTTTGAGAAAAAGTATACGTTGTTTTATGCGCTTCTATTAACGGCTTTTGTTATAGGAAGCGTTTACTTATATAATAATGAACCAACGTCAGACAACCTGCGTCTTCCAAAATGTCTGTTTTATCAGGTAACGCATTGTTATTGTCCTGGCTGCGGAATTACAAGGGCATATTACTCGTTGCTTCATGGCGATTTTTATATGGCGTTTCGCTATAATCCAATGGCGATGCCATTTTTAATAATAGCTGGGCTGATAGCGATTTTCCCCCGTTTGTCAACTACAAATTATGTTGTTGTACCGATATTGGTTGCAATAATAGTATATTGGATTGCCAGAAATCTCCCGTGGTATCCTTTTACATTACTGGCGCCTCCTCCCATGTAATTTCAACGTTTCAAAAAGATACGGGAGCGGCGCACGCACCTTCTATTCCTTCTTCAGCCCAAATTTGAGCGTTCAGATATCCAGATATTTTTCATCAAGGGTATTCCAAAAAAATTTTTTGTGGGTATAATTAAACGTAAGAGTTCAAGTTGAAGTATAAACTCATTTACCCCATATTTTACCAAGGAGTATTTTCAAATGCTTAAAGGAAACGCTATTGTCGGTCAGTCCGGCGGTCCGACCTCGGTTATTAACTCGTCGCTGTGCGGCGTTATTCAGGAAGCCCTCAAACAGGAAGCCATCGAACATGTCTACGGCATGCGCTACGGCATCGAAGGGTTCATGAAAAATGAAGTTATCGATCTGGGCAAAGAAGATCCCGCGATTATCGAAGGTCTGAAGTACACGCCCTCCAGCGCTCTTGGCTCTTGCCGACACAAGCTCCAGGACGGCGATTTCGCTCCCGCTTTGGAGATGTTCAAGAAGTACAACATTCGTTACTACTTCCTGGCTGGCGGCAACGACACGATGGATACGATTTGCCGTATGGAACAGTACTGCAAAGAGCAGGGCTGGGAACTGCGCGGCGTTGGCGTTCCGAAAACCGTCGACAACGACCTTTGCTGCACCGATCATACGCCCGGATTCGGCTCAGCCGGACGTTACGTCGCCATGTCGGTCAAGCAGGCGGGCATGCTCGCTCGCGACATGAAACGCGTTGACCAGTACGTCATTTTCCAGACGGTTGGTCGTTCTGCCGGTTGGCTTCCCGCCGCTGCGGCTTTGGCGAAAGACGCCTGTGACGACGCTCCGCACATCATTCTCGTTCCGGAACGCGCCTTTGACAGAGACAAGTTCCTCGGACAGGTCAAAAAGGTTTACGATCAGTTTGGCTGGGTAAGCATCGTCTGCGGCGAAGGCGTCTGCTACGCTGACGGCACCCCGGTCAGCGCGTCCAAGACGGCTGACAAGTTCTCCAACATCGAGTTCGGCGCCATGGGCGGAACCTCTGCCGCCATGATGTTGCACCAAATGATCAAGGAAGAATTCGGCTGGCGCGGCGAATTCCAGGTTACGGAATCTCTCCAAATGTGCGCTGCCGACAGAGCCAACCAGTCTGATATCGACGAAGCGTACGCCTGCGGAAAGCGCGCTGTTGAACTGGCGGTTGAAGGCACGACGGGCGTCATGGTTACCATCGAACGCGATTCTACCAGTCCCTACAAGTACTCGCTGGGAACCGCCCCGCTGAAAGACGTCGCTATTGGCGCCAAGCCCATGCCCGACGAATTCATCGACGACGAAAATCTGTTTGTAACAGACGCCTGCATCGAATATCTGCGTCCGCTGATTGGCGAACTGCCAAAATACGTTCGTTTTCAGGGCGGAAACGTTGAATGATAAATAAGCAATTCTGGATTCGGGACAACGCCTTACTGGCGTCTGTTCCGAATTCCGTTTTCTGTATACGCACATTTCTTTCTGTTTTCTTAAAACATGGATAACAGCCCGCTTTCTCCTGAAGACATGGAGTTTGTCCGCGACTGCATTGCTCGGAATGAATGGACGTTTGCCAAGACGATGCCGAAGATTCCGCATTTCTATATTGTCCGCAATCGCTGCACTCTCAACAACGAAGAATTCGACAGGTTTGTCCGCCTGCAAAGAGAATTCGGGACGCCTATGCGCTGGGGGAAATACAACTTTCCCTATTTGATTATTGACGGCTGGAAGTACTGGACGATGGGCGCGCCCATTGAAGAAACGATTATTATCAATCGCGCTGAGATCAAATGACAGAACGTCCTTTAGCTTAGACGTTATCGACGGATAGTCAAATAATTGATGTAATTTATGGAGTCGAACGTGAAAAGATTATTTCTCTTTGCTGTTTTATTCTTCTTAACGGCGTCTTCTGTTCTCTCAATTTGAACGCGCCAATGAGCTATTCTTGACTTTTAATTTCATACTGGTTATAATAAGAAAAACGACATTTGGTAAATCATAACAGGAGTTTAAAGTCATGCGTAAACGCAAATCATTATCACGCCGTCTGTTTTTGGGTCAGTGCATAGCCGCGCCGTTTGTTATTTCTCAGCTGGGAGGCGTTGAGTCTTGCCTGGCGGAAGACGCCGTTCCAGAGCCGACGCCGTCCGAAAGTCCGGAAACCGGCAAGCCATACGAGGGCTGGAAAGAGGGCGACCTCGATCTGCATTTCATCTATACGGGGCTGTCGGAATCGTGCTATCACATTTTCCCGGACGGCACGTCGATTCTTATCGACACCGGCGACGTTCCCCCGCGGCAAGGCATTCCTGTCTTGCCAGACAATACCAGACACGCCGGGGAATGGGTGGCGCGGTATATCAAGCGAGTCAATCCGGCTGGGGATCATGTCGATTATATGATGTGTTCTCATTTCCATGGCGATCATTGCGGAAACAATTACGAACACAACGAAATGACGTCCGGGCGCGGGGAAGATTACCGTCTTTCCGGCTTGGCTCAGGTTGCGGAGTTCATTCATTTTGACGAGGTCTTCGATCGCTCGTATCCCGATTACACCGCGCCTGTTACCGCGATGCGTCAGGGCGAAATTCACAACTGGCTCAAGTTCGTCCAGTATCAGGAAAAGGCGAACGGGCTGAAACGCACCCCGTTTGTCGTCGGACGCGGGAATCAGATCGTTCTCAAAAAGTCGCCGGACAAGTTCAAGGGACAGTTTCAGATTCTCAACGTCTGCGGAAACGGAACGCTGTGTACGGAAGCCCCGAAGCCGGAAGACGAGTTCAATCCGGACGTTGAGCTGGCGACGGAAAACCTGTTTCTCAAGTACCCGCACAACGACAGACCCGGCGCGAACGAGAACCTGTTCAGCATCGGGCTGCGTCTTTCTTACGGGAAGTTCCGGTTCTTCACCGCCGGCGACTATAGCGGCGTTGTAAAAGACAACGACGGAAAAGACATCGGCTATGAAGCCATGACGGGAAA
>JAFSMW010000101.1 GCA_017447745.1 Thermoguttaceae bacterium | reverse complement strand
GCAATGGACGTTCCGAGCAGATAAATGCCTTCGTATTTCGCCTGCCATTGAATCATCGGAACGGCAAAATCGCGAGCGCATTCTTCTTTGACGTCGACAACGCGAGCGGTTTTCGCCCCGATTTTCAACGCTTTGTCAATCAACGCCTGACGGTCTTCGCACGGCTGTCCCAAATCAACGTAGACAGCGTGAACTTCATAACCTTCTTCGATCAACCACCCAACCAAAACGGAGGTGTCCAATCCGCCGGAATAGGCTAATACGCAACTAGGCATAATACTTCCTTCAACTATAAGGGGTTAGCAATTTTACAAGCTGCGGCGGAGTTACGATTTCTCCAAACCGCTAAAAACTTACTGATTTAAATATAGCGTTATTCTACTCTTTTGTAAAAAAAAAGGAAGGGGGAGAGGACGATTAGAAAGTTAGGAGTGAGGAGTGAGAAGTGAGGAGTTGGCGTAAACGACCAAATCCAAAATTCAAACAAAAAAGCGGGAGTTTCGCTAAAGCGTCCCTCCCGCAATTCGATATTGTATCTCGCTTGCGTATTTACTAATTACTAATTCTTCTTTCGCCAGTAGAGCAGACCGGCGGCGCCGATGATCAACAGCGACCAAGTCGACGGTTCCGGAACGCCAGCAGCTGGGGCTTCGCTAGCGCTAACCCAGAACATGTTGCCATCATTACCGTACGTCCACATGTACCCGTCAATGTCAGGGAATGTATATGACGCCGAAAGAAATGCTGGAGACTCCCCTGTAAGGAATGTAACTGGGGTGTCGAGATAATTCATGAAATCTTCGGCAGAGACGTTAATTTTAACTTCTCCATTAATTTCGTTATTGATAACAAACGGTTGTGTCAGTCCCTGATATATATCGTCCAGATCGACATCCAGAGTCAGGTCGCCGAGGCTGGCGTCGCCGGCAAGCTGAGCGCCGCTTTCAACGAAGATTTCGCCGCCAATGGTTCCAACCAGATTGAACGTACCTTCGCCTGCTACTCTGACGTCGCCGTCCAGGTTACCAGCCCAGGTAATCGTTTCGCCTGCTTCCGGAGCGAATGTAACAATCGCGCCGTCTGCAATAGTTGCGTCCAGAGCGGAAGACCAGCTTGCGCCATTGGTTCCGAACGTTCCGCCGCCGAGGCTGATGGTATATGCGTCGTCAATGGACGTGATTCCGCCTTCTCCAAGGTTAATTGTACCATCGGACAGGTCGAGCGTTCCGTTGGTGTTGATTTCAATCTGTTTGGCGTTAAGGACGCCGTCGCCGTCAACATTGAGGGTTCCGCCGTATTTAACAGCGAACGTGTCAACCGCGTTGACTTCGCCGGAAAGCAGGTTGAAGACGTTAGCCAGTTCGTTTGTTCCGCCCATGCCAATGGTAAAGGATTCGCCTGTCTGATTGAAGTTGGCGACGCCTCCTTCAACGTTAAACGTACTAATGCCGGAACCGTTAGCGTTCCACAGACCAGCTGCGCCATTGGTAGTGAGGACGCCGCCGGAAAGATTATACGTTCCGGAGAAATTGCCCCAGCCCAAAACGAGATCGCCGTTAAATTCGGTTTCGCCGCCGGACTGATTAATCGTTCCGTTGGTAGACGTCGCAATATAAACGGCGCTGCCAAAGGTGGCTTTTCCGCCTTCAACGTTAAGTACAGCGTCATTGTTTCCTCCGCCGACTCTGAATGTTCCGCTGCCTTCGTTGACGATAAATTCGCCACCAGTAACGGTAATCGTTCCGTTATCGATGAAATTGGAAGTTGACGTGTAGCTGAACTTTCCTCCGTTGACGGTAAGGTTTCCAGAGCTATTGATGGTAGCCGCTCCGTTTGCGTTGTAGTTTCCATCGTCAACAACAAGATTGCCGGAAAGAGTTGTTGAATTATTGACAGTGAAATCGCCGCCGTTAATGGTCAACGTGGCGGGGTTGCCATTGTAATCGGTAATGGAGAACGCGCCGCCAATGGTCGCCGTTCCGCCTTTGTTGATTGTCAAGTTGGTTTTAACGTATGTCGCACCGCCACGGGAAATCTCGGCAGTTCCAGTTTCGCCGCCAACGCCGTTGCCGACAGTCAGCGAAGCAACGCCTAAGTCGCTCCAGTCAATATTAACAGAACCGTTGGTAGTGAGGATGTAGCAGTCTTTATTGTACTGAGCGGGGCTTCCGCCAATATAGGTGTCGGTAACCTGAACGCCGTTGATTGTCCAGTTGGAGCCGGTGTAATACGTGTTGTTGGTTGCGCCAGTCCAGTAAGCTTTTCCTTCGCCGCCTTCATAAGCAGCAGTCAAGCCAGTCGCGGTTGGGGTAACAGTCCAGTCTGCAGGAGCGTTGACAATGGTCGGCGTTCCAGCAACGGTTGTTGCGGTAACCAGATAAAGCGTTTCGCCGTACGTTCCAACATAGTTGGTATACGCAGACAGGTCAACGGTTCCGTTGAGGGTTGCTGTATTGAGGACGGCAAGCGTTCCGGCAGGAACGAACGTTGCATCGGAACTGAGCGTGTAAGAACCGTTAATCGACGTGGTTCCCTGAAGAGTACCTCCGTTTTGAATGAACGTTCCGCCGTTCATGTCCATGGATTTAATCGTCACCGTTCCATTTGTCATATTGAACGAGCTGGCGTTGTCGACCGTAACGGTTTGAGCGTTGAATTCGCCGCCGGCTACGTTGAGAACGCCGCCGTATTTAACGGCAAAGACGTCTGCCGCGTTGACCGTTCCGGAACTGAGCGTAAAGACGTTCGCCAGTTCGTTGGTTCCGCCCAAGCCGACGGTAAAGGATTCGCCAGACTTATTGAAATTCGCGGTTCCGCCATCGACGGTAAACGTGCTGATTCCAGAGGGGTTGCCCGTCCACAAACCAGCGTCGGACGTGGTTGTGAGCGTTCCGCCGGTAAGATTGTATTCTCCTACGGCTCCGTTGCCCCAGCCAAAGTCCAAAGGCCAGTTGAACGTTACGCTTCCGCCGGACTGATTGATTGTTCCGGTATTGGCAGAAACGCCAATATAAGCGGGAGCGTCTATGATAACTTCACCGTTTGTAACGTTAAGCGACGCGTTAGCGGCGTTTCCGATTCGAATCGAATTGGCGGATGAAACGTTGAACGTTCCGCCGGTAACGTTAATCGCGCCGTTGGTTTGAATCTGATTGCTGCCGTTGTTGAACGTGAACGTTCCGCTGGCAACATTCAAATCGCCGTTGATGAACAGCCCGGCGCCGGTGTCGGAAACTGTACCGCCGTTGACGGTCAGCGCGCCGCTGGCGTCAATCGTTAAAGCCTGAGTAATGCCGAACGTTCCATTCGACATAACGTTGAGGGTTTTGTTCGCCTCAATCGCGAGCGTTCCGCCGGTTCGAGAGATCGAAACGGGAGTATCGGTTCCGCCAACGTTTACGGTCTTAACCGCGTTGCCAAGACGGGAGAAGTCCAAATTGATTGTTCCGCCTTTGCTGTCGATAATGTACGCAGTAATAGAATTGGATGTATCGTCCAATCCAGATGTTGCAACAGGACCGATTGGAGAATCCACGTTCCAGTTTCCTGTTGCCCAATAGGTGTTGCTGGCAGCGCCAGTCCAGTAATAATCCATGTCTTCTGCCTGAACAGCCGCAACGCTGAACAATACAGCCGCCAAAAGTCCGCCAAGCAAAGTTAATTGTTTAGGCATGGTAACGTTTCTCCCGTAAAAATATTTAAAATGATTTTATATAATTCTATTGATTATAGAATTCTACCTAGATTACATTATAACCTATAAATTGACATCGTCAACGAACAAAACAGAAAAATTTTAAAAATTTCCCCAAAAATAGAGGAATTACGAAAAATATCCATCGAGAGCGTTTCAGAAGTTGCGAGTTGCGAGAAAATATCTCTACTACCTACACCCTACACCCTACACCCTACTGCCTACTGCCTACTGCCTCCCTCCCCCCTTTTCAAAATTGTAGATTTATATATTATATTACCGTAGATATCTATCGACAAATTGGTTTTTACAATAATATAACCCAACAGGCGTTCCCATGTTTGAATCCCTACAGAATAAACTCAGTGAAGCGTTTCGACACCTTTCCGGCAAAGCGGTTTTGACCGAATCCAATATGAAAGACGGTCTGGCGATGATCCAGAACGCCCTTTTGGAAGCGGACGCCGGTTACGAAGCCGTCAAGTCGTTTATGGCTCGCGTTCAGGAAAAGGCGTTGGGCGAAAAGGTTCTCAAAAGCCTGCGTCCGTCCGACCAACTGGTGAAAATCGTTCATGAAGAACTTATCCAGTTTATGGGACCGGTTGACAACGACCTCCATCTGAAACGTTCCGGCGTGTCCGTAATTATGATGTGCGGTTTGCAGGGGTCTGGTAAAACGACAACAACGGGCAAACTGGCGCGCATGCTGAAAATTCGCGGTCGCAAGCCGATGCTGGTTGCCGCCGACCTTCAGCGTCCTGCCGCTATTCGACAGCTTCAGGTTTTGGGCGAACAGATCGGCATTCCTGTCTATGCGGAAGAGGGCGAAAAGAACCCGGTTAAGGTCTGTAACGACGCTGTCAAGGAAGCGGAGAAGTCTGAATGCGACGTTCTTATCCTCGATACCGCCGGGCGTCTTCATATTGACGAAGCGCTCATGGACGAGTTGAAAAAGATCGAGTCGCAGTGCAATCCGGATCAGGTTTACCTGGTCGTGGACGCCATGACCGGTCAAGACGCAGTCGTCAGCGCCAAGGCGTTTAACGACGCACTGGCTCTCAACGGGGTTATTCTTACCAAGCTGGACGGCGACGCCCGCGGCGGCGCAGCGCTGTCAATGAGACACATTTCCGGCGCGCCGATCAAGTTCATGGGTGTTGGCGAACAGATGGACGCCTTGGAAGAATTCCATCCTGACCGTATGGCAGGGCGAATTCTCGGCATGGGCGACATCCTCACGTTGGTCGAAACCGCTCAGCGTGAATTTGACCAGGACGAACTGCGTCAGCAGGAAGAGCGCATGAAGAAGGGCGAGTTCACCTTCGACGACTTCCGCCGAATGATGAATCAAACCCGCCGACTCGGACCTCTGGGCAAGATTTTAGGCATGATTCCCGGCATGGGCGCTATCAAGCAGATGATGGATATGGACGTTGCTGAAGGCGAGATGAAAAAGCTCGGCGGTATTATCGATTCCATGACCAAAAAAGAACGCGCCAATCCGGATTTGATCGACAACAGCCGCAAACGACGCATCGCCGCCGGCGCTGGCGTGGGCGTCAACGAAGTCAGCGAAATCTGCAAGCAGTTCGGCGCGATGGCGTCTATTATGAAAAAGATGTCTGGAATGGGCATGGGTGGAAAGATGCAGGCGATGCAGGAACTGACGCGACAGATGACGACCAATCCGCAAGCGCGTCTTGCCAAACAAAAGGGCAGCACCGGAAAACGACTCACCCCGGCGGAACGCGCCAAGCAAAGAAAAGAACTCGAAAAAGAACTCAAGAGAAAGAGAAGAGCGGATAAATAGTTTCGAGTTAGAAAGATTCAGTTATGAAATTACTCCATATCGGCGACGTTGTCGGCAAACCAGGACGAACCATGCTTCAGCGCAGTCTGAAAGGGTTGCGGATCAAATACCAGCTTGATTTAATCTCTGTCAATTCAGAAAATGCAGCAGCGGGAAGCGGTTTGACGCCTGAAACGTACAAAGAAATCGTTCAGGCGGGCGCTGACGTATTGACGATGGGGGATCATATATATAAACGGAAAGAAATCATTCCGGTTCTGGAACAGAACGATAACATCGTCAAGCCCGCCAACTATCCGCCGGAAGCCCCGGGCAAGACGTACTCTCTGGTTGACCTCCCGTTGGGTCGCCGCGCTGCGGTTATCAGCCTGCAGGGGCGCGTGTTTATGAGTCCGGTAGACTGCCCGTTCCATGCGGTTGACCGGGTTCTCAAACAGCTGCCGCCAGACGTCAAAATTATTCTGGTTGACTTCCATGCAGAGGCGTCAAGCGATAAACAGCTTATGGGTCGATACCTTGACGGGCGCGTTACCGCCGTTTTGGGGACGCATACTCACGTCGCCACCGCAGACGAGCAGATTTTCCCCGGCGGGACGGCGTTTCAAACCGACGTCGGCATGACCGGTCCTATGGAAAGCGTCATCGGGCGAAAAATCGACTGCGTCCGTGAAGCCGTCTACACGTTCAAACCCACTAAATACGAGATCGCCGAGGGAAATCCACAAATTCACGGCGCGATTGTCGAATTTGACCACATCACCGGAAAAGCGACGTCAATCGAACGCCTTGTCGTTTCCGAATCCGACTTGCCGGAACTGGAACGGCTAACATTGCTGGCAACGTACCGCTAATTAGTGATTAGTGATTAGTAATTAGGCGGCGAGGCGCCTCTACGTTCGCTTCGCTCACACCCACGGGTTTACACCCGTGGCTCGCCTAAGCCAAAAACCGCTCCCGTTGGTCGCTCTGATACCATCTTTCATCTATTCCCTACTCCCCACTCCCTATTCCCTCTATTTTATCTAATTGGAAAAATCTGAACTTTTTTCGAGAAAAATACTAGATATTGTGCAGTTTTAAGTTGACAATGTCGAAATATTGTGGTATAATAGAATCGTTATTGGAACGGATTCCAAAAGAACGAAAGCTGCGGCTGACGTTCTGGAGGTCAAATTCAGGTTCGGCTTCGCAAAGATTAGCGGCGGTTGGACTATAAAATTTTTCCCACATTTTTAAGGAGATTGCAATGTCGGTTTGCGGTGAAAAGACTGAAGTTTATTCGAGAGTTTGCGGCTATTTTCGTCCGGTTTCCAACTGGAACAAGGGTAAAAAAGAGGAATTCAAGGAACGTCGTACTTTTGAAGTTCAAAAGTCTGGCTGCAATTGCTGTGCAGATAAAAAAGACGACAAAGCCTCTTGCTAGAGTAACCTTGCCTTTTGTGCATTTACCTATCGTACAAACCCTATAACCTCGCGCTGATTTCACGCGAGGTTTTTTGTTTGTCCTGCGCAATCGCTCTGGTTAGCCCGGCTCGCGGCAGTCCCCTGCCGCCGAAGTTGTTTGATTCACAGACGACCTTTGACAAAGTCAACAACCTTCTCGGATCGCGAGCAAAGCTCGCCTTTTCTTTTTGCGGATTTCATCCGCGATCCAGAAGCGTTTTCGGCTGCGAAAAAAGATTTCCTCACTTCGAGCAAAGCGTAACTTCGTTCGCTCTGCTCACTTGTATAATGATAATCAATAAAAGTTATTGTAAAAGTTCTGTTCTTGAGGTAAAATAGTTTTTGTCGTTGGAGGTTCTTTTTTTCTGCAGAATATATTCTGCAGAAAAAAAGAAAACGCATGGCAGTATGTGCTC
>JAFSMW010000100.1 GCA_017447745.1 Thermoguttaceae bacterium | reverse complement strand
TGTTTTATTAAGGAGACCCTTATGAATCTTACCGATTCTCGTTACAAGGATTTTGCGTTGGTTAAGGAAATGCTGGAAACGGCAGACGTCATTCGCAACTTCGATTTTTCGCAGACAGCCAACATGGCAAAGGCGATTGAACAGACCGGAGCGGTCTTTCTGACCGGCGAAGGCTCCAGCCGAATTTTCCCGGCGAAGAGCTTTATCTACGGCGTTCTGAAACGCGGGCTGCCCATTGCCGTCGCGACCGACGGAAGCTTCCAGGGCTGCGAATACGACCTGTCCCGATTCGCCGTTATGGGCGCCTCGAACAGCGGCAAAACCAAGGAACTCATCACCCTCATCAAACAGCTCAAAGCTAAGGGACAGAAGAACATTTTCGGCGTTACCGCCAACGCGGGAACCCCGCTTCAGGAACTGTCCGACGAATGCATCGTTCTTTCCTGCGGAAAAGAAGACGCTGTTGCCGCTACCAAGTCCGTTGTCGAACAGGCATTGGTATATCGCTCCATTCTCTGCAATCTGATTAAATGCTGCGAATGCGAGGCGAACAAAACCGCTGCCGCCGACCTGTCCGCTCAGATCATGACGACGGAATACGACCCGGCGATCATCGAAAAAGCCGCTAACGCCAGAACCATCTTCTTCGCCGGTCGCAACGACGGCGTTGCTGAAGAACTGACGCTCAAAACCAACGAAATCACCCGCAAGCAAAGCGACTTCCTCGAAGGCACCTACGCACTGCACGGCGTCGAAGAAATCATGCGCGAAAACGACGTCATCTTCTTCGTCGAACCGTTTGAATCTGAATTCGAAAAGATGCAGTCCATCTTCGAGAAGAACGTCGGCTGCACCGTCGTTGCCCTATCCACCAAGGACACCCCGTTCCCGACCATCAAACTTCCAGAACTCAAGGGCTACGAAAAGTTCTTCCAACTCATGGCTGGCTGGAACCTGCTGGTACAGATCGGAACCGCCGAAGGCATCAACCTCGACAAACCGAACCGCGCCCGCAAGATTGGAAACGAGTTCATTGGATAATTTTCCTAAAACTCGGGGATTTTGAGAGTGAGGAGTTAGGAATTAGGAGTGAGGAGTTTACGCAAGCGTCTCAACAACTCCTCCCTCCTCCCTCCTCACTCCTAACTCATTAATGCCATCTTTTGAAGATCTCAAAAAGCGCTTAGAACAGTCTCCGTTTCGTTCCCGATTTAAACTGACGAATCGGGACAGAGCGTATATAGCTCTGCGGGGATGGGACGAAATCCGCGCTCAGGCGCGAACGATTATCTCTCAACGCTTGGCAAGCGCATTCCCTCTCAACGACGGCAAACAGACGCCCATGCGCGGGCACGTCGTCTTTATCGCTCAACACGCCACGGGATGCTGCTGTCGCGGCTGTCTGCAGAAATGGCACGGAATTGCACCCGGCAAAGCTCTTTCAGACGAAGAAATAGAGTACGTCTGCGACGTTCTTGTCGCATGGCTGAAAGATAAAGCCGGCGACCTGTCCGGATTCGATCAGAACAGGTCGCTGTTTGAGTAGCAAGTCAAAAAAAACGGCAAGTCAGATAACTGTTTCCATCTGACTTGCCGTTAAAATCGTCTTGTCTCTTTTTTATAAATCAGTAGCTGCTAGTTGTAGCGGGAAATAATTCCACAATCGAGCAGAAGCGTCCAAACCATCAAAGCCAGCAGTAAAAACAGACCCATGTAGGACAAAATAATCATCAGTTTTTCCGGCGGCGGCGTTCCGAAAATCCATTCCCATGTCAGGAAGACAACGTGTCCGCCATCGACAACGGGAATCGGCAGCAGGTTGAAAATCGCCAGGTTGGCGCTAATCAAGCAGGTAAAGAGCATAAGGAATCCAAAACCGCGACTGGCGGACTGGTATGCCGCCTGAGCCATCATGACTGGACCGCCCAAACCTTTTACAGAAACCTCTCCTGTGCAAAGGCGATGAATACTCTTGAATACCAGCGTAAACATTTCGTTAGTCTTTGAAAAGCCCTGAGCGACGGCATCGCCAAAAGACGAAGCTTTAATCTGTGTCGACTTGATATAAACTTGTACGCCACGATCTGAAGCAAAGAAATCGTTGAGTTCAGCAAGCTCCAGTTCGTAATAGGGTTTAACATCGGTAAACAAACGAACCTTTGTTCCAACCGGGAAATTCTGGATGAAATCCATCACAAAAGCCCAGTCCTCCGGATGGCTGTCCAGCTCAATTTTAGAAGTCTCTTTGTATAACGAATTCCAATCCGATTCACTTACGCCTGCAACTTTTTCATCTCCCGGATAGGGCGGAGGCAGAATCTGAAAAGCGGTAATATGAGTTTTTGACTTCATGCCTGCGGCTTCAGCCGGAGAATTAGGCTCGACGTATGTAACTTCATTGGTAATTCCGTAGCAAAAGCCGAGTTCCGGAATAGCCATACTGTACTGTCGCCCAATTGGGGAATAGTCAGACGTCTGTTTGACGTCCTTAAGGGTGATCGTTTCTTTAATAACAGAATCTCTTTCTTTTTCCCCTTCGCGCAGCTGACGCTCTCGTTGAACTTCAAGCGTAATAGACAGCGGTTCCGTCTCCCTGGATTCAAGATGTTTTTTAATACGTTGCTCTATAACCTGCGGGAACTTCCACGGATCGGAAATTGGAATGCCGTCAAGAGACAAAAGCGTATCGCCCACCTGAATTCCAGCGCGATGAGCCGGACTGTTTTCACGAACGCCGGTAATCTTGCCGATCTTCATAACCAGCCCTAAATCAAGAGCTCGTTTTGGTGAAATGACAACGTCTTGACTAAATTCTTTTGAGGCGTCGGCGCTTGAACCAATCGTAACTCTAATCGGTTTATCACGATGAAAACGCAGATACTCTGCAAAATCGTCGTACGAATTAATTACCGTTCCGTCAACGGATTTAATAAACGTGTCTTCCGGCAGAGCCATTGATTTCTTTTCCGGATTATAAAACGCCTTTGCAGCAGGCGTTCCCGGAACGCCAGGCATGGATTCTGCCAGCTTGAGACTATTGGCAGGCATAATTCCAATAACCTTGTTAACGCCATTGCTGCTCGTTGGAACAGTCAGAAGTTTTTCTTCATTTGAGCCAGCTGAACGAACCAGGACGTTGAGTCCTTTATCAGATCCTTTCCCGGATAAAGCAATATTTTGCTGAACTTTGCTAAAAGAATTGGTTTCAACGCCGTTGATGCTGATAATTGTGTCTCCGGACTGCAGACCGCTGTTCCATGACGGCGACCCAGCAACGACAGTAACCTCTGAGGGGCTTTCTTCAATTCCAAACTGATATGCCAGAACACCGGCGACGTAGGCAAAGACCGCGTTCATCGCAACGCCCGCTACGATAATTGCCATTCGCTGCCAAACCGGCTTCGCCAAATAACTGCGAGGGTCGTGCAATATTTCGCGCTGTTCGTCTAACGAGTCCACATCAGCCATGTCGTCTGCGCCTTTATAAATCGCCAGCTTGGATTTCTCGTATTCTTCCCGGATTTCCCCGGGGTTGTCTTCCTGTCCCAGCATTTTAACGTAGCCGCCCAGCGGAAAGACCCCAATGCCGTATTCCGTTTCTCCCCACTGAAAACTGCACAGCTTCATACCCCAAAAGTCAAAGCCAATATAGAACTTCTCGACTTTTACGCCGCACATTTTTGCAACGATAAAATGTCCGAATTCGTGGACCAGAATAAGAAATCCCAAGACCAGAACAACCAAAAAGACGGAAGTCCAAAAGGATAGCGTAAACAGGTAGGATAAAGACGAAAGTAATATAACGTTCATTTTTATAGTTTGATGTAAGGTATTAGGAGTTTACGCAAACGCCTTAATAATTGCAAATTACGAATTAGCAAGGGCGTCTAACTCCCGCTGAGTCCATTGACGCGTTTGATTGTCTATCTGAATCAACTCGTCCAGCGACGGATGGGCAATGAACCCCGATTGCAGATGGACGTCAACCGCTCGACAACACGTCGATACAATTTCCATGAAGGGAATTTTCCCTTCAATAAAATACTGTACGGCAATTTCGTTCGCTGCGTTCATTACGCAAGCTGAACTTCCCCCGTATTTTACCACATTAAGAGCTAATGACAAGCCCTTAAACCGTTTTTGAGCCAAATCTGGAGGAAAAAAATCCAGTTTATGACAAACAGACCAGTCCATTTGGCATGCTGGACCAAGCGTTCTGTCTGGAAAAGTTAGCGCGTACTGAATCGGCAAACGCATGTCTGGCGGGCTGATCTGACCTATTACTGACCCGTCTACGAACTCCACCATCGAATGAACGTACGATTGCGGATGAATGACAACGGCAATCTGATCCGCTGTCAAATCAAACAACCAGCGAGCTTCGACAATCTCCAGAGCCTTGTTCATCAACGTCGCTGAATCGATGGTAATCTTTTTCCCCATCTTCCACGTAGGATGAGCCAACGCCTGTGCAAGCGTAACGGACTGGAGCTGTTGTTCTGAATATTCCCGAAACGGACCTCCGCTGGCGGTTAGAACGATTCTTTTTATCTCCGAATGTTTCCCGGCGCGAAGGGATTGGAACACGGCGCCGTGTTCGCTGTCGATGGGCAGCAAAGGCGCGTTGAACTTTTTAGACGCCTCTATAACCAGTTCTCCGCCGATAACCAGGCTTTCCTTGTTGGCTAGAGCGACTCTCTTTGACGCCTGCAGCGCCGCCATCGTACTTTCAAGCCCTGCTCTGCCGACGACCGCGCAAACAACCGTCTGCGCCTCGGGAAGCTGAGCCAGCTGAATCAACGACTCCGGTCCTTTGAGCAAAATCGTGCCGTCTGGAAAAAGAGATTTGTCAACTTCAGACGCCGTTTGAGGGTTCGCGACGGCAACGTATTTGGGGCGAAACTGTTGAACTTGCTCAATGAGCAATTTTACGTTGCTGTATCCTGCCAAAGCGCAGACCTGCATTGCTCCGCCTGAATGAGAAATTACATCCAGCGTACTGCAGCCGATACTGCCTGTTGAACCGAGAAGAGAAATATTTTGTCTGGTCATAATAAGCGCAAAAATGCATAGTGCATAGTATCTTGGCAAGACGCTTTGCGTCCTATGCACTATGCACTAGGTACTATGCACTAAGAACAGACTATTTCGCCGGAGCCTGCAGATTCGGGCGAACGCGTTTCTGAACGTCAATTTCCAAAACGCCAAAGGCGGCTTCGTGACGCTGAACGGTCATGCTCAAAGCGTGAAGAATGCGCTTGGCGGTGTAGAAGTTGGTGATGATGCGCTGCGTAATGGTAATCGGAGCGGTCGGAACTCCAATCGGCTGCGGGTTAAGACCGAAATCGATAATTACTTCTTCCGGCGTGCCGGTTACGCGGCAGAAATTGGCGTAGCTGGTTACAGCTTTGTCGTCGGTAATCTGAACTTGCGGAGCAGGCGCTTGTTTAGCGGCTTCGGGAGCGGGTTTTTCAGTGGACATCTAAAACTACCTTTCTTTTTATATTACTATAAAAAACGTTAAATTGTTATTAAAATAAACAATCGTGAATTTCTTTTAACCTAACTTTTCTTTTGACGCTCAACGTCCTGATTTCGTTCCTGAATCTTTTGTATATTCTCCAAAATCACTGCAAAACGAAATCAATAAAGATCAGTATTCTGATTTTCGGCTACGGACGGAATCGGTACGCCAGGAAGGATTTTCGCCTTCGTGGGTTTAGCTGCAACAGGCGCCGGAGTAGGCGCCGCCGGTTCCTGTTGAGACAACGTCGGTTTCTGCTCAGGTTCCGCCAGCGTCGGTTCCGACGATTTCGATTCCGCCAAATCCTGTTCTGGCAAAGCCGGTTCCGGTTCTGCCTGTTTGTTCGCTGTCAAATCTTCGTTTTCTTCCGCCGCCTGATTTGAAACAGACGGGGAATAGGAAGCGGTTTGAGCAGTCTGAGCAGGAGTCGGAACGTTCGTATTATTGCCTAGCAGCGTCGGCGTCGAACTGGCGCATTGTGGAACGCAAGGAGCAGGCGTCATCGCCCAGCCCGGCGGATCCAAAGGTTTAGGCTGCGGTCCGCAAATAGAACCGGCGCTGGCATACGACGCAGGCGCAGGAGCGCAGGTCTGACACGCCGGCGCAGGCGCCGGAGTTGGCGTATTGCATGCTACCTGCGTTGGACAGGCGCCCGTCGTACAACCGCCCGTCGCACAGCCGCCCATCGACTGAGCCAGCTGATATCGACGCTGAGAAATCGCCGTCTGCGTTGGCAACGCCTGCAAGGACTTGCAATACATTGCAGACGCCTCTGCGTACATGTTTTTCTGTTCGTATACGTATGCCATCGAGTTCAACGCGCGGACGTTTTGCGGATCCATCGCCAATGCCTGACGCAGACTCGCTTCCGCCTGATCAACTCGATTGTATTCGTTATATAGACGCGCCAGCTCAATTTTCGGCTCGACGCTTCCCAATTCCTGACGATTCCAGTTTTCCAACAGCGCAAAGGCGTCGTCAGGGCGGTTTTCATCGCAGTACAGCGTCGCCAGACCGCGGTAAGCGTCTACATGCGACGGGTTGCGATCCAACGCCAACCGATAATACTCTTCCGCCCGGTTGAAATTATCCGGATTGCGGCAGGACAGTGCCCGTTTATGTTCGATAATCGCCAAATTATAGCAAGCGTCCGCGTCTGACGGGTTAGCCGAACGCGCTCGAAGGAACATATCTTCCGCACGCTGAGTATCGCCGCTGTTCATTCGTCGAACGCCTTCAGCATTCAACGACTGCGACTTGAAACTCTGGCATCCGGTCAAGCAGAACGCAAGCCCAATGCAAAACAAAAATGCGGCAGCAGTACAATAGCGATTAATCATATTTAACGGTCATTAAAAACTGTTATCCCAAAACGTCTCGGACGTTTTCTCAGATAGTACCCGTTTTTTCTATTTTAATCAATACCAATTTTCAACTTTTATGAGATTTTTAAAAAAACGCCGCCTGAAATCGATAATTTCAAGCGGCAAAAACCACTGCTGATAGTTCAGATCAATTCAATTGGACTAATCAGAACCAGTCTTTCTTGTTGAGAATATATGTGTAGTAAAAATCGTTATCGGACATGGACAAATAGATGATTCCTTCAATCAGAGAAATAATTGACCCCATTCCACAAGTTCCGATTGTAACTAAAAGATGAAGAATTCCAGACTTTGTATTTCCCATATAGAATTGATGAATCCCTATCCCCAGCAGTAACGCAAATAACGCTGCTGTAGTTCTATCTACTGTGCACAGCGGTCTGGGGTCTCTTGATTGAGGAAGGTGTAAACCCAAAAAACAACCGCATTTAGGACAAGTATTCTGTTGTTTATTAACCTGAACGCCGCAATTAGGGCAAAAAGCGTTTCCAGAACAAGGTTCGCATCCGCAATTCCTGCAGGTAACGGCAAACTCATTGGGAAGTTCATTCCCACAATGTCTACAAAACATGTTTTGATTCTTTGTAAAACAGGAAATGTTAAAACACGAAACAAAAATGGGAACGAGGATTATCCGTTAAAGTACAATACGCCCGTATAACATGTAACATACTACAAACAATCCCTCCCAAAACCCAGCAATGCCTTAAAAAGTATTCTAACCAAGAATAAAGAATAAATCAAGGGGGGAAGAAAATAATTTATGTCGGGGGGGCGCTCAAAATTGGGGACAAGGTTTAATAACAGACGCTTTAGGTCTGTTAGAACCGCGTTAGCGGTTCAATATTAATAGCCGTGGGTGAAACCCACGGACAAAATAATACGAAATAATAAAAAATAGACAAATCCCCCTTTTCTCCCCCCGGCGCCGTAGGCGCCGGGAGGGGAAGAAATGGGACTGACTCGATTAGATGTGAGGGAAGAGCGCTGCGCCGCCCGTAGACTAAAGTCGACGGTTATAGAAATGGCGTCCCTTTCGGGACGCAGTTCAGCTTCGCAAGAATAATTTTGGAGCGTCCGTTACCGCTTCTATCCCCACGTCTTTAGACGTGTGTAATAAAGAGCAAATCAATAATCGTAGCCCCCAGATTCATCTGGGGGACTAGACAAAAGCGTTTCTCAATAACGTTTCCGCCCCCGCCTCTCTCCGCCCCTAACGGGGCGGAGAGAGGCGGGAGATTTCGCGTTAAATATTTTTTCTCTGATTATGTTCCCACGCCTAAAGGCGTGGGCTACGATAGATGTTTTGGATTGTTTCTCACAGCTAAAGCAATGAGAAACAAACGCCTAAAGGCGTTATACGCTTTTTAGTCTTTTATCACAAAAAAACGCCACCTGAAATCGGGAGATTTCAGGCGACGCGGGTGATTCAACTTTGATTCGTCAACCGGGAACAAGGCGTTCTCGTTCCCGGGGCGATTAGTCAAATACTATTTTTTGCAGCAACAGCAAGCTTCTTCTTCCAGAGCGGCTTGAGCGGCGGCGAGTTTCGCAACCGGAACGCGCAGCGGCGAGCAGGAAACGTAGTTCAGACCAATTCTGTGGCAGAACTTGACGGACGATGGTTCACCGCCGTGTTCGCCGCAGATGCCCAGTTCCAGTTCCGGACGGGTTTCGCGGCCTTCGCGAACGGCAATCTGCATCAGTTTGCCAGGACCAGTCTGATCGAGAACCTGGAACGGGTCTTTCGGGAAGATTTCCTTTTCCAGATAATCGTTGATGAACGACGCATAGTCGTCACGGCTGATTCCCAAGCAGGTCTGGGTAAGGTCGTTGGTTCCGAAGGAGAAGAATTCCGCCTTCTTGGCGATGTCGCCAGCGTTGAGAGCGGCGCGCGGAATTTCAATCATCGTACCGACCATGTACTTCAGTTCG
>JAFSMW010000099.1 GCA_017447745.1 Thermoguttaceae bacterium | reverse complement strand
GGGGCCTTTGACGCGCGGACGAACGCGGTTTTCCCGCGTCTGTTCAACTCTCGCGCCGCAGTACGGGCACTCGAAGTCAACCGGCAGACGGACGTCCTGATTTTCGGTCGTCAGCCACGCCATGCCGAAGCGCAGGGCATCAGCGCCGAACTTGTCGACAACGTCCAGCGGGTCGACGCCGTTGCCTTTGCTCTTGGACATCGTGTCGCCGAACTTGTCGAGAATTTTCGGGTGAATAAACACGTCGTGGAACGGGACGGTATTGCAGTTCTGCAGGCTGGTTAAGACCATTCGCGCCACCCACAGCGTGATAATGTCACGCGACGTAATCAACAGGTCAGTCGGATAGAACTTCGCCAGTTCCGGCGTCGCGTCCGGCCAGCCCATTGTGGAATGAGGCCACAGCGCGGATGAGAACCACGTGTCCAAAACGTCCTGATCCTGGACGAGCGTATGACCTGGGACAGCATTGGCGTCGAGCGTCCCTTCCTGAACGCAAATCCACCACTGGTTGTTGGCGTCGTCGTGCTTCCAGATAACGTCGGTTCGACCGGCGAACGCGGCTTTGAGCTCTTCCTCCGGGCAGTCCTCGCAATACCAGATCGGGATTTGGTGTCCCCACCACAGCTGACGTCCGATGGGCCAGTCCCGCTTTTCGCTCAACCAGTCCAGATAGCCCTTGGCGTACCGTTCCGGGTGAATCTTGACGCGGCCGTCGATAACGGCGTCCATGGCAGACTGCGACAGCTGATCCATGCGGACGAACCACTGATCCGACAGGAACGGTTCAATCGGCGTCTTGGAGCGGTCGGACATGGGCAGTTCAATCTCGCGGTCTTCCACCTTGAGCAGAACGCCTGTCTGTTCCAGTTCCGCGACGACGTTTTCTCTCGCCTGATAAATCGTCTGCCCTTCGTACTTGCCGGCGTTGGCGTTGAGGGAGCCGTCTTTGTTGAGAATGTTGATCATGGGCAGCTTGCAGCGGCGGCCGACTTCGTAGTCGTTGGGGTCGTGCGCCGGGGTGATTTTCACCGCGCCGGTGCCCAGCTCGGGCTTCGCCCAGATGTCGGCGACGAGCGGGATTTCCCGGTTCTGAATCGGCAGCATAACCATGCGACCGTCTTTCGCCATTTCCGCCAAAGTCGTCAGCAGAGGCAACAGTTCCACCCGACGTTTTGCCAGGTCTGCCAGCTTCGCTTCAATTTCCGGCTTTTCCTTTTCCGGGGCTTCTGCAAGGTCTTTCGTCCATTGAGCTTCCAACGCGTCGTAGATTTTCGCCGGGTTGGGATGGACGGCAACGGCAGTGTCCCCGAGCATGGTTTCCGGACGGGTCGTAGCGACGGTAACGTATTCCGGTTCGCCCGGCTTCGGGTTGACGACCGGGTATTTCATGTACCAGAAATGCCCCTGAACGGTCTCGCTGAACACTTCGTCGTCGCTGACCGCCGTTTGCAGGTTGGTATCCCAGTTGACGAGCTTTTTGCCGCGATAAATCAGATCTTTCTGGAAGAACGTAAAGAACGTGTATCGCACCGCTTTGGCGCAGCGTTCGTCCAGCGTGAACCGCTGCCGGCGCCAGTCGCACGACGCGCCCATGCGCTTGAGCTGAGTCGTAATCCGCTTTTCGTACGAGTCTTTCCAGTCCCAGATTCGCTTGACCAGCCCTTCCCGCCCGAGTTCGTGCCGGGTCAGGTTTTCTTCTTCCTTGAGACGCTTTTCGACCATCGCCTGAGTGGCAATGCCAGCGTGGTCTGTGCCGGGCATCCAGAGGGTTTCATAACCCATCATGCGGTGCATACGAATTTGAGCGTCCTGAAGCGTGTTGTTCAAGGCGTGCCCGAGGTGCAGAGCGCCCGTTACGTTCGGCGGCGGAATGACAATCGTATACGGCTTTTTATTGGAGTTCGGTTCGGCGTGGAAACAGCCGTTTTCTTCCCAGGTTTTCAGCCAGCGTTGTTCCGCTAACTGAGGTTCAAACTGTTTGGGCAGCTCTTGCATGGCAGGATGATTGGTTAAAGTTGATACAAAATTAAATTTTTTCGGAGTGCGGGAGCAAAGCTCCCGCTTTCTACCTTGACGGCTTGCCGTCAAGAAATTGGAAAAGGAGTGACTATCCCCTTTCCAGCTTTTTTCAATATTTGACGGATTGTACTATATTTATTTAAAAAGTCAAGATACTAGGGGAGGAATTCTCGGGGGGTGCGACTGGGAGTTTTCTGGGAATTTTCTGGGAGACGCTGGGAATATCTGGAAATTAATCTCTCCCAGCAATTCCCAAATTCCTCCCAGCAGTTCCCAGCCTCCTCCCAGTTTTCGCCTCCCATCTTACCTATTTTACCAAATGCCAATTTTATTTATTTTTTTTCGTCCATCGCTTGCAGATTGAAAAATCTGGTGTATAATAAATAAAATAGAATAATTTATACTAACCCCAAAATACTAATCCCCATTTCGAAGGAGTCAAATAAGATGTCAAACTCGCAAACCGGTTTAATTAACCGCTTAACTCGCTGTTCAGGCGCTGCCATCGCGTTTCTCGCCGTTCTGTTTGCATGTTCCTATTCGTCAGCTGACATAACCTATACAGACAGTACTATTCCAGCAGAAGACATCACGACCGGTTCTGGCGGCGTGGGCAATGTTACTTTTGATATTACCGAAGCGGGGGCGTATAGCAACGTCATGTCCGGCGCTGGAAAAGTTACCAAGACCGGCGACGGTACGCTGACGCTTTCCGGCGCTAACACCTTTACCGGCGGACTTACTATTAGCTCTGGTAAGATTTTGGTAACCGATGGCGGTTCTATCGGGACAACAACCAAGACGACGAATAACGGCGGTACTCTTGAATTCGCTATTGCATCTGGAACAACTACAATCAATTGCAATATTAGCAATTACAATGGGACTAAGACCATAAAAACGGGATCGGGAACGCTATCTACAGGGAAATGGATTAGCGGATTGGTTGAAGTTCAACAAGGCACGTTAAAGCTCACTAACCAATTAGGCGATGGAGACAGACGCTTTAGCGGAACCGTTACAGTTGCTAACGGCGCTACATTGGAATTCGGCGCAAAAGATTCGTTGGGGTATCAAAACAGCGGTACTACATATTTGAAAATTTATGGCACGCTGAATCACTCAGCTTCCAAAAAAAACGAAACGCTCAAACGAACGCAGTTACAACTTTATGGTGGAACTGTAAAATCGACAGGCGGCACTACATACGACTTCTGCGATACCAACAACGCAGTTTATTCTTATGCGCTGGATGGAGCGACGCCTGAAAATCCTACTGTTTCAACGATTTCAGCAGTTCTCAATTTTAGAACAACTGGCACTATTAATTTTGAAACAGCAGCCAACTCACAGATCAAAATTACCGGCGAATTGAAAACAGGATCCGGCAGCTGCTCGATTACCAAACTTGGCGCTGGAACGTTGGTCATTTCATCCAAAAGCTCAACATTTTCTGGCGGTTTGATAGTTTCAGCCGGAAAAGTTATTGGAGATGCAGCGCAATCTGGAGGTAAAAGCACTTTTGGATCAGGCTCCGTTGAAGTTGCGTCTGGCGCGACGCTGGAATTTCAGGTTTCTAACCAGCTTGGCACTGGTAATTCGCCCAACGAATTAACTATCAAGGGTATTTTTATTCCCAGCAATTACACTCATGTTGGCAATATAACGCTAGAGAACGGCGTCATTGAAAAAGAATACAATTATGGCAACGGATCCGGTTTGGACTTTGGGGGTAGAACTGCGACTATTACATCATCCGGCTATTCAACAATCAAGTCCCGACTCGATATCCGCAACACGTCAAAGGTTACAATTGACGTAACATCGGGTAATTTAACTGTCGAAGGCGTAATCTTAGACCTTACTGACGGCAGCGAGGTAGGCGTCGGCGGATTTACCAAAACAGGCGAAGGCACACTCACGCTTTCTGGCGCTAATACGTACAAAGGGACAACGGCGGTTTCCGAAGGCGTTCTCAAATTGATTGATTCGGGAATTTCTACTAACGGTCCGATTACTATCGCAGAGAACGCAAATCTGGAATACAACGTAGCAAGCGGTACGAAAAATGCTGAAATTGGCGCTTCAAACATGATTTCTGGCGCAGGTTCCATTGTTAAAACAGGCGATGGCGTGATGCAAATCAACGCCGCTGAGGGAGCCGTTGACGTTCAAAGTCTGGTTGTCTCCTCTGGTCGTCTGGATATGAAAACGTACTTCACAGGATCGTTGGAAATCGGCGAAGAACTTGACGGAGGCTATACAATTGCGACGTTCTCGCCGGGCAACTCTATTGGAACGTTGAACGTGGACGGCGATTTTATCCTCAATCCCGAATCAACGCTTCTTATGGAAATCGGCGGAGAAACGCCGGATAAAAACGATTCGATGGTCGTAAGCGGCGCCTTTACAATTGGACAAAACTCGATTATATATCTTGCTCTTGCGGACGACAATAATTTCACGTCAGGCGATACTTTTGAAGCTAAGATGCAATTGGGAAGGGATGAAAACGATTATTTAAAATTAAGGCTCATCCGGTAACTGCGTACCTGAGCAATAAAAGGTATTGAAAAAGCATGGGATTCTCTCTATAATATAAAAAAAACAACAAGTCCATATAGAAAGGAACCCCATGACTAGAAATATTATACACCTTACTCAAGGAATCTGCAAGTGCCAATTTGTCAAAGAAACTAAAAAAAACGGAATTATTTTCCATCATATTCGTTATGACGGAG
>JAFSMW010000098.1 GCA_017447745.1 Thermoguttaceae bacterium | reverse complement strand
GCGGCGCGTTTTTCGTCGTCGTTTCTTTGACGTGCAAGTATCATAAACCTGCATTATACGACGACGTCCTGACCGTCAAAACCGGGTTCGGGAAAATCTCGCGCGTTAAAATGGAACTGGTTTACGAAATCTGGCGTCAGACGGAACTGTTGGTTACCGGGTCAACCGTTTTGGCAACGATTGACCGGACTGGTAAAATCATTCCATTGCCGGAAGAAACCGTTGAACAATTACAACTGAAAAAAGAATGAAAACCTTTATCGACAATTTGGTTCCTGAACTGAAAGAGAAGCTTTCCGCCGTCATGGATTCCGACGGCCCGCAGGCGGCGTTTGATCAGTACGTCAAAACGCTTCCTCAGACGAAGTTCGCGTCCTGGAAATATCCGTATCTTTGGGGCGAAGACGCTGAACTATCCGCGCCGATTGCGAAGCTGGCGGCGTTCATGGCAAACGACAAATCGGAGCAGTCTGGGGAATACTGGGCGGATTACATCGAAAACGAGCTGGCGCCGTTAGCCCGTGACGCTGCTGGGGCGGACATGCTTCAGCAGCCGTTAGAGGTTCAGCTTTACGCCTGCGAGCTAGCGTACGTTTTGGCGCTGGCTCTGCCGACGTGGACGCCCGGCGACGAGCTGATTCGTCAGGCGCGAAAGGCGATTGTCGAAGTAACAGAATCGTTCTTTGACGAAGCCGGCATGCCGTGCGTGGAAGTCATTCCGTATTTCCGCAGCATTGTCGCTTCCTGGACGCGTCTGCGGATTCTGGAAAATCAAACCGAGATTCCGATCTTTCCGGAACGGGAAAAGACTCTCTTCGGATGGCTGGTTCGGAACATGATTCTGCTGACCAATCCGGATTCAACCCAGCGTTTCGGTCAGGAATCGAAAGTCGCCAATCCCAAGGCGGTGGAAGAACTCTTTCAGGCGGCGCTGTCGCTGGACTCCGACGTCGACGACGCCCATCAGGCGCTAATCGCTCTTCCGTGGATTTCTCAATCAAAAGCAAAGTCTGTCAAAGGCGTTTTGATGACGGAACCCAGCGTTCAAAGCGAGTGGTCGAAAGTCGGCGTGTTGCAAAACGACTGGTCGTGGAAATCGCCCAATGTAACAGGAACGTACGACGGCGACGTTTTTGACTTGCTTGTCAACGTAAACGCTCAGCGGCTGGGCGCCGGCGCGTGGGACGCGGAAGTTCTCGTCAACGGAAAACGGCTCAAGCCGGCTGGCGAATGGGAAATGGTTTGCTGGTCTTGCGAAGACGCCTACGCCTACTGGGAACTGGCGCTGCCGCTGCAAAACGGCGCGACTCTGGAACGGACAATCTGTCTGATGCATCCGGACGAACTGCTGCTGGTATCGCATACGCTCAAGTTCGACAAGCCGGCGGCGAAACCGAGAAAGCTGGAAATCAAGTCGATCTTGCCGCTCAACGGCGCGTTTAAGTTTACCCCAGCTGGGGAATCGACGGAAGGAACGTTGTCAGACGGGAAAAACAAGTACAACGTCTTCCCGCTGGCGTTGGGAGAATGGACGCAAAACGCAGGCGGCTCTCTCCAGAGCGAAAACGGTTTGCTCATCTACACGGTCGAAGGGCAAGGGAACGGGCTGTACGCGCCGTTAGTTTTAGACCTCAATCCCAAACGCGCCGGTCAGCCGTTTACATGGCGTCACTTGACCGTAACTGAAACGGGCGGCGTTATTGTAACGCCAGACGTCGCTGCTGGATTCCGGCTTCAAATCGGCAAAGAGCAGTGGCTGATTTACAATTCCATGACGCCTCCGCTGCCTCGCGCCGTTTTGGGTTGTCACTTGTATTTCCAGACGCTTTTCACCCGATTTGTTCAGGGAGACTTTGACCAGATCGTCGCGATTGAATAACCCTTTCAGGCTCAACGCCTTAAACTCATAACTCAAAATGACGCCTTTTGCATTGCGAATTCAAAACGCCACGTACCGAATCGGCGGGCGCGTTATACTTGACAACATCAACTGGGACGTCCGTTCCGGAGAACGCCGGTTCATTCTCGGTGCGAACGGGGCGGGCAAGACGTCGCTTGTCAAACTGATTTTGGGATACGCCTGGCCTCTGTTCGGGGCGAAAATCGAGACGCTTGGTCAAGTTTACGGATCAGTCAATCTGCCGGAACATCGCAAACAGATCGCCTGGGTCAGCCCGATCATGCACGACTGGATGACCGATTTCAGCCGAACGGGGTTGGAGATGGTCGTTTCCGGCATCGACGCAACGATTGGCGTTTATCGCGACATCACAGAGGACGAAAAAGCCCGAGCGACCGAACTGCTGTGTCAGCTGCGGGGCGAGCAGCTGCTCAATCAGCGGCTGTGTACGATGTCGTCTGGCGAACAGGTGAAAATCCTCATCGCCCGCGCGCTGATAACCAAGCCGCAGCTGATGATTCTCGACGAGCCGACGGTTTACATGGATATAACCGGTCGAGAGTTTTTGCTCAAGACGATTGACAACCTCGCTCAGACCAGACCGGAGCTGACCATCCTGTTTATAACGCAGCGAATCGAAGACATTCTGCCGACGTTTAATCAGGGCATAATATTAAAACAGGGGCGAATCGTCGCCAACGGAACGCGAGACGAAATCCTGACGGAAGACAAGCTCAAAGAAGCGTTCGATTTCGACATTCGACTCATTCACACCTCGTCCGGACGACTCTGGACGGTCATTGAGTAAAGAGATTTTTCAACTAACCCTTTGTTATGTGAGTTAGGAGTTAGGAGGGAGGAGTGAGGAGCTAATTCAGTTCCTACTGCCTACTGCCTACTGCCTATTGCCTACTATGACAATACCATCCGACTATAAACCGTTGTTAAGTCTGCGCGATTCCGAATTGGCAATCAAGCAGGTTAAAGACCATTTTGAATCCCAACTGTCCGTCGCGTTGAATCTTCAGCGTGTAACAGCGCCGTTTTTCGTTCACGCTGGGACGGGTTTGAACGACGACCTCAACGGAGTGGAAAAGCCGGTGCGATTCCGCGTTGCTGGCGCTCATACCGACGTGGAAGTGGTGCAGTCGCTGGCGAAATGGAAGCGGTTCGCTCTGAAGCGATACGGATTCCAGCCCGGCGAAGGAATTTATACGGACATGAACGCCATTCGTCCGGATGAAACGCTCGACGAAATCCATTCGTTCTACGTTGACCAGTGGGACTGGTGCAAGATTATTCGTCCGGAAGAGCGCAACGTCGAAACGCTCAAGCAGACTGTTCAGCGAATTTACGCCTGTCTGGTCGAGACGGAACTGTTCGTCTGCATTCAGCATCCCAAGCTCACCCCGATTCTGCCGAAGGAAATCTCGTTTGTAACGTCGCTGGAAATGTTCCAGAAGTACCCGAATCTGACGCCCAAAGAGCGCGAGACGGAATACTGCAAACAGTACGGGGCGATTTTCGTTATTGGCATCGGCGGGGAACTGCCGGACGGATCAATTCACGACGGTCGCGCCCCGGACTACGACGACTGGACAACTCCTCGTCCGGACAGCGGGATTGGTCTAAACGGCGACATCCTCGTCTGGAACCCGGTTCTGAAAAGCGCCTTTGAGCTGTCGTCAATGGGAATTCGCGTTGACGCCGACGCACTGCGCCGTCAGCTGGCAATTCGCGGCTGTACTGACCGAGCGTCTCTGCCGTTCCACAAGGCTCTGCTCAACGGAGAACTGCCGCAGACAATGGGCGGCGGAATTGGTCAGTCCCGCCTTTGCATGTACATGCTCCATTGCGCTCACGTCGGAGAAGTCCAGTCTGCAATCTGGCCTGAAGAGATGATCGAAGAATGTCGCAAGGCGGGCGTGACGCTGCTGTAATTAAATAATATCTCTGTAAGTTGCTTTGTCCCACGCTTGCACACGGATGAACCCGGTTCGCGGGCGTTCCGCCCGCTAAAGAATTGGAAGACGGTAACGGAGTTCGAGTCAGCGAACGCTGTTACGCATTCATGTTCTCTCACTCTTCAATCTTATTAATATTTGTTTAATAGGAGTCTGTAGAGAATCAAAGATTATAAAAACGTAATGGTCAAGCTCTATAGAAAAGACCCTGATAATTATTATGTCATAAGTTGGCGACTATACACTTGCGCTTGTCTTGTAGTTATTAAAAGACTTGAATTCTATATACTTATGCGGTATGCCGAAAGGAAAAAACAAACATATTAATAAACTATTTGATTCAACAAATTAAACTACATAAAAATAAAACCACTCCCAAAATTATTATAACTGTTGAAAGATAAAATAATACTTGAAAAAATCGAAAAAAAATACTACAACACAAATTCGTTACTTTCTCATCAAATGAAGATGGATTTAATTTGTAGACAATTGGTTCCAGATATATTTGCAATTTCAAGTATTTGCTAAATAACGCTAGATTACACAATCCAATATAAAACTCTCTATTGTTCGGACGTTTATTAAGAAATATCTTCCAATAAAGAACAAATGGTCCTTTAATTGCTTCCCATAGACTTATTCCACGAATCTGTTTAATCGAGTAGGTATTATCTTCATTTTTTTCGATATATAATATCTCACCAATGGTACCAATATTCAATGGTCGAGAAAAATCTAATTTTCCACATCTGATATCGTTACGTTGTTTTTTGATTTTTAGAACAAGTTGATCAATATAATCTTGATTTGAAGAAATTGAAGCGGGAACAATAAGCAATAATTTACTAATATCTTCAATCGTATCAAGACAAAACTCCCACTCCCATTTTAATCCTTCTGTTTCTCCAAGACGTAAAACTACCAAACGAGCGTCTGCAGACAATTCTTGAACTTTATCTTGCCATTGATCATTAGAAACATAGATGCGTTTTGCCCCTAATGGTGGAGCGGGTTCGCTGGGTCTGCCAATAGCAACTACCATTCCCAAATTTTTTAAGCTTTTAACAAGGATTTCTTCTTCTGTGTTAAAATCCGCTCCTACTAATGGTTTATTTGTTTCAAAGTCATCATTAAAACTTCTCAAATAGAGAATATATGATTTTCCATTAATATCTATATCTGTTTCTTTATCGACTGAAAAGGATTTAAATTTCCTGATACAAAAAAAGAATAAAGGCCACCCTAAAGAGAATGGTACGAGTACATATTTGAGATATGATCCTGTCCGACCCATATTAATAAGATTTGCGTTCAGAATTAAAAAAAGAATTGTACTCAGAATTGAAATAAATAATGACGCATATCCGAGATACAAATACTGTTTGGGCGTAAGCTTTTCCCAAAAGTTTTTCTTGTTTTCCATTTTTTCTCCCCAAACTTAACGCTCTGTCACTCGTCTGTCTTATAGTACTCCGTAATATTGATCGATCCGCGCTGCTTTTCTTCTTCCAGAAGGCGCAGACGGGTTTCCAGCAAATTGACGCGTTCGGTAAGCAGATTGATTTTTGTCTCTTCCGATTCCGTGTACATCGTATGTGGGACTTTGGGGTATCCGAGTTGACGCTGAAGAGCAGAGAAGAGAAACGTCATGTCTTTGCGGTGGTTTGCCATCGCGATTTGCCCTTCTTTTCTGCCGAAGAGAATTTCGTAATCTTTGGGATCCCCGCCGCGTTCGACGAAATATTCGCTGCGAATGTAGACCAGTTTCGCCAGGTCGACAAAGCCCAGCTGACGTCGGACGACGTCGACCCATTCCTGAAACGCGGGAGAAAAGACAGGCTCAGCTTTCATCGCATCCAAGCCGCGGTCGTAACCCAGCCGGTTGCGGCAGATCGCCTCCATTTCAAAAAAGAAAATCCCGGACGGCGTAATCGGGCGAACCCCGACGGGCATCGGGCCTTCCGCCTGTTCCGTTTGAGCGTAACACTTCGCCAGCGACTCCAAAATTTCCAGCGCAACGCGGAAGTCAAAGCGTCCTTCTTCCCGTTCCGCTTCCGCCATGATAAACGTCTGGTACGGGGTGAAGTAATGCGGCATTCGCGCCATGGCGGAACTCATTTTCCCTTTGTGGAACATTTCCGTCGCCATGTAATCGACAGCCATCGGCAGGCGCGTCGTGCTGAGAACTTCATGAACCAGCGACCGGAGCAGTTCCTGAGTCGCGAAATCGTTCATTCGTTCGCGCATGGCGTGAAAAAAGAACTCCTGTTCGACGTATTCTTCACGATTGAGCATTGGCGGAAAGTCCTGAAAGCTATTTTTCCATAAACGATTTTAGCGCCTCGAGGCAGGCGTCCGGTTCGTCCTCGTAAACGTAATGACCCGCGTTGGCGAACTCCAAAGCCGTGGAGTTGACGAACTTCTCTTTGAACGTCCCGAGGTATTCTTCCGGGGAGAAACACCAGTCTTTCATGCCCCACGGGAGAAGGACGGGATACTCTTTGAAAATAGTCATGCCGCTCTCCGATTCGATTAACGCGTCCCAGGAGCGGTCGCCCGGCTTAAAGGGAATGTCCTGAACGTACTCGTAGACGGCGCGGCGGTTAGACCAGTTGTCGTACGGCGCCATGTAGCCCTGTTTGACCTCTTTGGGCAGCGGCTTTTCCGTACACCATTTGGACGCGGCGCGGCAGAACATGTTCAGTCCCTGTACTGCGGTTTTGGCGATTAGCGGATTTCTCGCCAAGCCAATCCAGAACGGACATTTGTCTTTCGCCTTGCGGAAAAGGGACGTATTCGAGAAGGAGAACCGCTTGAATTTATCCTGACGCCGGACGGCGGCGCACATCCCAATCGGTCCGCCCCAGTCGTGAGCTACGAGCGTTATATCCGTCAGCTGAAGTTCGTCAATGAGAGAACAGAGATCGTCGGCGCGGCGTCCTAACGTGAACGGGTATTCCGCCAGACAGTCGCCTTTGTCAGAAAGCCCCATACCGACGCCGTCAGCGGCAACGCAGCGGTATTTGTCCCTCAAGCCGATAATCAGATTCCGGAACAGAAAAGACCACGTCGGGTTTCCGTGACTAAACAGAATTACCGGCGCGTCTTTGGGACCTTCGTCTATGTAATGCATCCGAACGTTGCGAAGGGGCATTCCAGACCCGTCGTTGACGGTCAGAAAATGGGATTCAAACGGATATAATTCTTTCCATGAACTCATTTTGCATGGGTTAGTGGTAAGTGGTTAGTGGTAAGTGGTTAGTGGGTGTGGGAACTTTTAGCTACTAGCTTTAAGCTTTTCTTTTTGAATTCTATCTCTAATAGCTAAAAGCCAGAGGCTAGAAACTCACTCCTCACTAAAACGGGCGCTGTCTACTAATATCTTCTTTGGCGTCGTTGTCCTGTTCCCATTGTTCGAGCTTTTCCAGCAGGATTTTACCCCAGTTGGTCAAACCGGTAACGAAATGGAATTTCCCGTTGACTTCAATCTTTTGAAAGCATTTGGAAATCTCCAGTTCCGTCAGCGCAGCGGCTTGAGATTTGGGAGACGTCTGATAAAACGTTACACATTCTCCAGCCGGAGCCTCGTCAACGGTTCTCAATATCTCCAGTTTTTGACGTTCATTCATGATTTTTGAACTTTCTACAGGATTCTGCCTGCCAGTCCGCGAACGCGAACGTTAAATCCGTCCTGAGTCAGCTCTTTGGCACAGGCGACCAGTTCATGGTCGGCGTAGGTGGGCTGAGACGGCAAGTCAGAATCAATCGTTTCTACCGGGTTGAACTGCTGAAGCGTCCACTGAACGACGTTCATCGACATGAGTTCCGATTTCATCTGGACGAGCGTTTCCATCGGGTGAAGGGATTTGTGAACCGTTGTTCTGACGTCAACTTCAGTTCCCTTTTCCTGACGGTATTTCATGGCGAGGGTGATCGACTGACGAACGCGCCCTGCCAGCTCGGAATCGGGAATTCCAACGACGGAACAGTAGTTTTCTGCGCTGGTTTTATAGTCCATTCCCAAGGCGTCGACGCCGGGAGATTCCAGAATCGCTGCCAAGCGGTCGGGGAACGAACCGTTTGTATCCAGCTTGACGAGATACCCCGCCTGATGAATTTTCTCGATGAATTCTCCCAAGTCCGGGTGCAGCATCGGTTCGCCGCCGGTAATAACGACGCCTTCTAAAAGCCCTTTTCGGCGTTCAAGGTAATGGAAGAATTCCTGCTGCGTTACTTTCGGTTGACTGGTCGGGTCGAACACGAGAACCGGGTTGTGGCAGAACGCGCAGCGAAGGTTGCATCCTCCGGTAAAAACAATGCAGGATATCTTGCCCGGGTAATCGACAAGAGAAAATTTGTATAGTCCGCGTAAATCCATTGTATTCAATTTTGATTCAGGTTGACGAAGTTGATTCCAGAGGTCTCCTTTGCCTCTCAAATCGTTTAATCGCCATTATACCCGACGATTTGGGATTTGTCAAGGCGTCGCGGGATGGAGAAGAGAGAACAGGAAACCTCCGCTGGCGTCTATTCCTGATTCCGCATTCCTGATGGGTGCGATAAATTTTGGGTTGCGAAAATAGGTAAGACAAGAGGCTAAAACGTAGCCCACGCCTTTAGGCGTGGGATTCAAAACGGCATAAATAGTAATATAACGCCCGAAGTCCCCCCCCTGCCCCGCGCCAATAGGCGCGGGGAAGGGAGGGGAACGGAAACGTTTGGAGAGTGGC
>JAFSMW010000008.1 GCA_017447745.1 Thermoguttaceae bacterium | reverse complement strand
GCGTTCGCTTCGTTACCGCCTTCCAATCAATCGGCAAAATCAGATTTTTTGCGGGTCGTTGTTCCGTTGGCAGGCGGGGACGCCTGCGGTCGACGAGGACGTCGACCCTCCGAAAGATGTTACACTCTTAACCAAAAAGGCGGGAAATATTCCCGCCTTTCATTTTACGTTCGCTTCGTTCACGCCCGGGTGGCTCTACGCACCCCGGCTCGCCTAATTGCTAATTACTAATCACTAATCACTAATTAGTGTACTCGCTGTCCGGGTTTGGCTCCGGAGTCTGGCGAGAGCAGGAAGACCTGCGTTTCGTCCGAGCCGGGACCGTGAGTTCCAGCGGCGCCGACCATCGCTTCCGACATGCCGAACTTCATCTTGCGCGGCTTGAGGTTAGCGACGCAGATTACCAGACGTCCGACCAGCTCTTCCGGGTTGGTGTACGCGGCTTTGATTCCAGCGAAAACCTGACGGTTGTTGTTGCCGCCCAGGTTGAGGGTCAGCTTGAGCAGTTTCTTCGCTGTTGGAACAGCTTCCGCAGTCAGGATTCTGGCAACGCGCATATCGACTTTGCAGAAATCGTCAATCGTGCATTCGCCTTCAATCGGTTCCGCCTTGAGCGATTCGTCGGAATCGTTGTACGGGTTGGGAACGTCCGCCGCTTCGGAGACGAAATTGTCAAACGGGGACGCGGGCGCGGCTGCGGCTTCTGCTGGAGCTGGTTCGGGTTTGGTTTCAGGGGCTGGGGTGGCTGGAGCAGCCGGGGTTTCTGGGACTTTGCTTTCTTCAATCATGGCATCTACTTTTTTAGGATCAACGCGGGTCATTAAATACTGATACTTGTTAACTCTTGTTCCGGTAAGCGGGGTTTGCGTCTGCGACCACGACACGATCGGGTCGTTGAGCAACTCGCCGGTCATCTGTGACAGCTTCGGCAGAACCGGGGTGAGATAAACGACAATCTGACGGTACAGGTTCAAGCCGATTGTACAGACGTCCTGAAGTTCTTTTTGCTTTTCAGGGTCTTTTTTGAGCGTCCAGGGCGCGGCGTGTTCAATAAACTGATTGGCGCGGTCGCCGGCGGCGAGAATCAGACGCAGAGCTTTGGCGTAGTCGGTCGCTTCGTACGCCTGAGCAATCGCGTCGGCGTCGGCTGCCGCCTGAGCAAACAGACCGCCGTCGTCGGGATAGGTTTCTGAAAGCCCGGTCGATTCGACGAACTTCGCCGTTCGGCTTGCCAGGTTGACGACGTTGCCGACCATGTCGGAGTTGACCTTGGCGACGAATTCGTCCAGGTTCAAGTCGAGGTCGTCGGAGTTGTCGCCCAGTTTGGACGCATAGTAATATCGCAGGTACTGCGGGTCAAGGTGATTCAAATACGCTCTGGCGGAAACGAACGTGCCCTTGGACTTCGACATCTTTTCGCCGTTGACGGTTAGGAAGCCGTGAATGTGAACGTTTGTCGGCAGGTTGAATCCGGCGGTCTTGAGCAGAGCCGGCCAGAAGAGCGTATGGAAATACGTGATGTCCTTGCCGATAAAGTGATGAATCTCGGTATTTTCGTTTCGCCACCAGTCGTCAATCGATTCGCCGTTGGCTTCGCACCACTGCAGCGTTGAGCCCATGTATCCAATCGGGGCGTCGTACCAGACGTACCAGTAGTTGCCGGGGGAATCGGGAATCTCAAACCCGAAGTACGGCGCCGGGCGGGAAATGTCCCAGTCGAAAAGCGGTTCCTTGAGGAAATGTCCTGCCAGATAGTTGGCGATGTCTTTTCTCAAATGCTTGCCGGACTGCGTCCATTCTTCCAGGAACGCGTGCATCTGTTCCAGTTCGACAAACAGATGAACGGCGTCTTTGAGAACGGGCGTCGCGCCGGAAAGCGTACTGACGGGGTTGATAAGGTCAGTCGGGGAATAGACGGCGCCGCAGTCGCAGCTGTCGCCGTACTGGTTGGGGCGTCCGCACTTGGGACACGTTCCGCGAACGAATCGGTCAGCCAAAAACGTGTTGGCAACCGGGTCAAACAGCTGAGTGATTTGTTTCTCTTTGATAAGCCCGGAGGCGCGCAGAGCCGTCCAGATTTCGTTGCAGAACCGACGGGACTGCGGCGAGTTCGTACTGCCGTAGTTGTCGAACTGAATCAGAAAATCGGAAAAGTCCCGCAGGTGGGCTTCGCGCATGTCGGCGATTAACGCTTCTTCGGAACGTCCTTCTTTTTTCGCCCGAATCATGATGGCGGTTCCATGCGTGTCGTCCGCGCAGAAATAACGACAATTGTTGCCGATAAGTTTCTGGAATCGAACCCAGATGTCCGTCTGCAGGTACTCGACCAGATGCCCGATGTGAATATTGCCGTTGGCGTAGGGCAGGGCGCTGGTTACCAAAATTTTTCGCGTCATGGGGAATAGGGATTGTTTATAGTGATTTGCGTATTACAAGACGGCAAGCAGCGGGAAGGTTTAATTAGCCTGGTAAATAGATGAGAATCGCGAAGCGTCAACTCCTCACTCCTCACTCCTAATTCCTAACTACAGCCTACTGCTTCTTGCCTAAAGTCTAATTATATAATACTGTATCACTTTTTGAGGAAATTTCAAGTAGGCGCCGGGGAAAATCAGGAGCGATGAGCGAGCGTAAGCGGCGTATCTATTCCCTATTCCCCATTCCCTACTTCCTGAAATATTCAGCCGACGTCCAGTTCGTTGAGGATTTTCACGACGCAGTCCAGTTTTCGGATCATTTCCTGCGCTCGCTGTTTGAGGAAGTAGGTCGAAACGCTGCCTCGCAGGACGACTTCTCCTTCCTCGGTTGGAACGCAATGGACGTTTGATCGGAAATCGGAACAGGAACTCAATACGGACTCGACTTGATTCTTGACGGATGTTGCAGTGGCGCTCATTTTATTTCCCTCCTGTATGAAAAGCAATCTTATGGGGCAGCTGCAGACGGCGCGGGACAGGAACGCTGTCTTGCGGACGGAAAATCCCAGCCTCTACCGAACTGAGCGAACCTTCAGCCCGGCTCCTCCGCTTTTCCACGCCGTCTGAGCTACGAATTATTATAGAAAAACAGACAAGGCGAGAGAGGGGGAAATGCGTTCGTCGCCGTCGATGAATTCGCCTTTCCTTGCGTGCGTTTTCGTAATAATGTTTACGATTATTTATTTTGTTGCCAACGCAATACTTGACAAATGAGAAAAATGTTGTAATGTAACAGAAGAGAAAATGGAATGCGAAACTCGAAAGGAGTATTAAATGAAATTGAACGAATTGGTTAAGCATTGCAGTTTTCATGACGATTTATTGAATGACATTCGATATAATCCAGAAACAAAGACGGCAGAATTTGAAATTGTTTTTTCAAATTATGAGATGGAATCGTTTACAGGACGAAATGAAGAAGTTTTGATAATCAAGCTCGTTTTTACAGACGTTTCCTTTTTGGATTGTTCTCGTTATGGAAAACGAACTGATTATAGTGATGAAATTTTTTCGGTTGATTTGATACATGACGAAAAAAACGAAGAGGGACTTAGTTTCTATATGTGCAATCATAAATACATTCCTGAAGGGTATTTTATTCGTATATTTGCTCAAGATGTTGAGTTTGTCGTGTTGGGAGTAGATGAGTAATGAAATTGAACGACTTTGCAGAACGATATTATTTTCATGATAGTTATCCTCAAAAAATCGAATTCGATTCTATCAAGAAAACTTTGACAATTACAATTCATTTTTGCAATTGGATGCAGGATTACTATCAGTCATCTATGGAAGAATTGATACTTGTTGATTTGATCTTTCATGATGTAAAATTATTTGAATGCAATAATCCTGAAAAATTTGATTGGAAATATACTATATTCAAAACAGAGACAATTGTAAATCCGTTATATGACAATGGCATTGAATTTGTTTTATTTCATGATGACTCTGGGGAAATGAGCGTTATTCGCATCTTTGCTCAAGACGTTGAATTTGTTGAGTTGGGTCCGAATAACGATTAATATGATAGTATTACGTCCAAACAGATTGATTAAAATTACGAGCGGTAATCAATGAAACTCCATGATCTGGTAACGATACACTATTTTCATGACTGTATCTTAAACAATGTTCAATATGATCCTGAACAGCGGAGGCTTGAAATATCCCTGGACTTTTGCAAATGGATGCAGGACTATTTCGTCGAGGGTATGCCGGAAGTGATTGTTGTAAAATTGTTTTTTACCAACGTTTCCCGTTATTTCGATGACGAATTGGGAGAAGTTGATTCAATGTATTATGAAGTACTTAATGGCGATCCCATTCTTGACGAATCCGGCGTTCCTGTAATTGACGATGCAGGAAACATGGGCGTCAGTTTCTTTGTCGCTCGCGGCTTTGAGGAGAATAGCCGTTCTATATCGAAACGTCCTAGTATTATTAAAGTCTTTGCTCAAGACGTCGAGTTTATCGACATGGGACCGGTTGTATATGAAGATTGAACGGCGTAGTTATTGTGTGAGTTCAAAATTTGGTCTGTAATAAGGGAAATGATTTTTGTAGTCCCCAGATTTACCTGTTTCTTGTCCCCACGTCTTTAGACGTGGGAGAAATAATCAATTCATTTTTTCGTAGCCCCCAGATTTATCTGGGGGATTAGATGAATACGCTCCCCAAAAAGCTTGCCTCTCTAATCCCTTCCGCGCCCCCATGGGGCGCGGGAGGGATTAGGGATTTGCGCGTTTAAAAATATATCCTTTGCTATCCCTGATCCCACGCCTAAAGGCGTGGGCTACGGTATATGATTTTGTTTTTCCTCACAGCTAAAGCAGTGAGGAAAAAACGCCTAACGGCGTAAACTTCTGTTTTCTCATTCCCTGTTAGCATCCATAAAACAACAGACGGTCTGCGGGAAGCAAACCGTCTGCTTATTCTAAAATGAATGTCGAGAACGAAAGTTCAATCGTTAGGCGCGGACGTAGCCGGGATCGATTTTCCGGAGTTCGTCGACCATGACGTCAATCGTGTAATCGAGGTCTTCGTCGGTATGGTCTGACGTGATGAAGAATCGCAGACGCGCCGCGCTTTCTTCAACCGCCGGGTACATAATCGGCTGAACGTTGATGCCTCGTTTGAACATCGCGTTGGACAGTTTCAAGGCGTGAACCGAGTTGCCCAAAATAACCGGGACGACGGGCGTGCCGCCGCTGGTTCCGGTATTGAGATGGAACGACTTGGCTTTGTTGAGGAACCGGTCGGCGTTGTGGTGCAGCTTCGCTACGCGCTGCGGTTCCTTTTTGAGCAGTCGCAACGCAGCTAGCGCAGCCGCGGCGTTGGGCGGCGTGATGCCGGCGGAGAACACGAATCCCGGCGCGGTGTAACGCAGGTACGTAATCAAGTCGGACGAGCCGGAAATGTATCCGCCTGCAGCTCCGAAGGATTTACTCAGCGTACCCATCCAGACGTCGACGTCTGCCGGATTGAGGTTGAAGTAATCTCTCATGCCGCCGCCGCGCGATCCCATCGTACCCATCGAGTGCGCTTCGTCGATCATCAGCAACGCTTTGTACTTCTTTTTAATCTCAATCAGTTCCGGAATCGGGGCGATGTCGCCGTCCATGCTGTAGACGCCTTCGACGACAATCAGAACGCGATTGTATTCGCCGCGGTAGCGTGACAACAAGTCTTCCGCCATCTTCCAGTTGTTGTGCTGGAACGGACGTCGGCGCGCGCCGGAGAGGATTGCGCCCTGAAGAATGCTGTTGTGATCCAACGCGTCGTGGAGAATCAGGTCGCCCGGCTTGAGCAGGTGCCCGATAACCGTTTCGTTGGTGGCGTGACCGCCGAGCATGACAACTGTGTCGTCGGTGCCGATGAATTCGGTAATCTCGCGTTCCAGGTCAATGTGAATCGGTTTCTGACCGGAAACGAGTCGGCTGGCGGAAACGCTGGAGCCGTATTCTGCGACAGCGTCTTGAACCGCTTTGACGACTTCCGGGTCGCCGGACGTGCCGATGTAGTTGTAGCTGGAGAAGCTGATGTACTCTTTGCCGTCGATGTGGGTTTTATTGTTGATAATCCCCTGATGAACGGTGAAGTACGGGTTTCTCATGCCGGTTGTGTTTTGAATCTCAAAGCTCTGCTTGAGCTTTTTGACTTCAGGCCACTGGCTGATATTCCAGGCGGATTCCGGAATCTTGTCCAGGTCCGTATGGACGCGCTGTCGCGGGCGGGAACCCATGTACTTTTTAATCGCCTGAACGACGTCGTTGGCGGTAATAAGGTTTTGGAGTTCCTCTTCCGGGAACCGACCGCCGAAGGTCTCTTCCAGACTGGCGAGGATTTCCATTCGTTCCAAAGAATCCAGGCCGATTTCGGTAATCGGGGTTTCCATGGTGAGGTACTCGGCGCGTTCGCGAGCGATCGCCTTGACCTGCATGAGAACGATTTCCGCAACGCGTTTTGTATCGTTGGCGTCAATTTGAGCGGCGATGTCTTCCTGCTTTTGGACCAGCGGATGTTCAACAATCGGTTTTGGAATCGGTTTGCTGACCGCCGGGGCTGCAGACGTAGCGGTTTCGGTCGTTTCCGCGCCTTCAGACCAGGCGTCGTCCGCTCGATCTTTTGTAACTCTTGGGGCTTTTTTCGGCGGTTCCATGCCCAGCCCGTCGACGGCGGCGTCCCAGCGGTTAAGTTCCGCCAGAGTTCCGTCCAGATATTCCTGACGGCAGGCGTGACGCTGAATCTTTCCGCTAGACGTCTTTGGAATGCCTCGCTGTTTCATCAAAATGATAACGTCGATTGGCAGTTCGTGTTCGTTGGAAATCGCTTTGCGAATGGCGGCGAAGAGTTCTTCGTCCGATGCTTCGTGACGCCGTTCGACTTCCTGAAGAAGAACAAGTCGTTCTTTGCCGTTTTCGTTGACGATGAACAGCGCGCATTCGTCACACAGTTCTGGGTGACTGTGAGCGCTGGTCGTTTCAACGTCCTGCGGATAAATATTGACGCCGTGAAGAATAATGAGGTCTTTCAGACGTCCGGATACGAACAGTTCGCCTTCGTCCAAAAAGCCGAGGTCGCCGGTTCGCATATAGGGTTTGTCGTGAGTGTCCGCCGTCTCCGCCTGAAAGATTTCCTTGGACAGCTCCGGTTTATTGAGATAACCTTGGGCGCAAGACGGGCTTTTCACCCAGATTTCGCCGATCTCGCCTTGTTTGCAAGTCATGTGCGTATCCGGATCTACAATAAGAACCGTTTCATCCATAAGGCACTGACCGCTGCCGACGAGCGTTCTGCCGTTTTCTGAACCGCGTTCCACCTTAACGGCTTTGCGTTGCCCGAGTTTGTCAACGTCGAAAGTCCGGACAACCGGGGGTTCGTGAACGAAACCGCCTGTTACAATGAGAGTCGCTTCCGCCAAGCCAAAGCACGGATAGAAAGCTTCGCGTCGGAATCCGCAGGGTGCAAACTTTTCGCAGAAGGCGTCGATCGTTTCCGCCTTGACAGGTTCCGCGCCGTTAAACGCGACTTCCCAGCTGCTCAAGTCCAGCTGTTCCACTTCGTTCGGCTTGATTTTGCGAATGCAGTAATCGTAAGCGAAGTTAGGACCGCCGCTTGTGGTTGCGCCGAATCGGCTGATAGCGGAAAGCCATCTGAACGGACGCTGTAAAAACGCCATAGGCGACATGAGAATGTTGGGACGTCCGACGTAAATCGGCTGTAACACGCCGCCGATCAGACCCATGTCGTGATAAAGCGGAAGCCAGTAAACGCCCAGCCCGCTGCGAGTGTGTTCAAACGAATATGCAATCAACGCCGAGTTGTGTAACAGATTGGAATGGTTGAGGATGACCCCCTTCGGCGTTCCCGTCGATCCGGATGTGTACTGCAGGAACGCGAGCGTGTCACCGTGGATGTCTGGCATTTCCCACTTTTGCGCCTGATCGTCGCCCATCTCGTCGGTTGTATGCCAGTTAAGCGACTTCAAAAACGGCGTTTCGTCAATAAGTTCGTTGACCAGTTCCAGAACGGCGTTGGTTGTCAGCGCGGCTTTGGCGGAGCAGTCCTGAGCGATAGCCTGAATGCGTTCCAAAGAACGGTTTCGGCGCGGCGGATAGACCGGAACAGCCGTTACGCCGGCGTAAAGGCACCCAAAGAACGCAGCGATAAAGTCCAATCCCGGCGGGAAAAGCAACATCGCTTTTTCGCCGACCATGTCGTTGGCCTGAAACCAGGCGGCAATGGCGCGAGCGCGGCGGTCGAGTTCCGTATAAGACCATTCTACCAAATCATTTTCGCCGTCTTTCAGAAATCCAAAAGCAACGTCGTCCGGCTGATGGCAGGCGCGATGACGAAGCAAGTCTACCAAAGTAGGCGGTCCAAAGAACGATCCCGGTAAATGATCAATGTGAATTGTCCGTTTTTTCTCGTTTGACATGATAGTTTGAAATAACAAATAATTTAAAAATGGCGGACTGGCGCACAACGCCGTGGCGCTAATATACTAATTGCTATATCGGATTTTGGACGATTTGGCATAATAGATAAACTAAATTATTTTTGTAGTTTAATCCTAAATGCCGATATAGTCAAAATATCTTTTTTAAATCCTGTAAATTTGTTTCTTTTTCTATTTTTTATATTTTACGTATAGAAAATATTTTTACAAGCAGGGGGAGTATTAATTAGTAATTAGTAATGAGTAATTAGTAATTTACGCAAGCGCGGATCGAAGTTGTTCCCTATTCCCTATTCCCTACTGCCTACTGCCTACTGCATCTCCCTCATTCTGATATTGACTTTAACAGGTTTGTTTGATAAAATAATCTATAATATTAAATTAAATAAGACGAGGTCATTTATGCAATTTACCAAACTGGGTAGAACAATTCGACGCGGTTTGAATTTGGTAATTGGGTTGCCGTTCAAACGATTCCTTTATTATAGCGGACTGGGTAAATCCTTGTTTCTGGATAAACAAGGACGAGCTAAAATACGTAAAATGGAGGTTTATGTCGCCAACGGCTGTAATCTGAAATGTCTGTTTTGCAGTCATTTTAATCCGTTCCGCCGCGGCGTTGTTCCAGCAGACGAGTTAATCGCGTCCTTTGAAACGTGGTCGAAAAAAGTTGTTCCGCAGAAGTTGGGGATTTTGGGTGGCGAGCCGCTGCTTCATCCTGAACTGGAACGGATTATTGCCGCCGCGCATCGTTGCTGGCCGGAATCCAGAATTGTATTGACGTCAAATGGATTGCTGTTTCCCAATAAACCCGACAGCCTTCTTCAAACACTCAAAGACGCCGGGGTCCAGGTGTTGCTGTCTCGGCACGTTCCGACGGAAGAAGGGGAGCGGAAATTTCAGGAAATCGTATCGCGGCTTCAAAAAGCAGGCGTTTGGGTAACGATTATTCCCAGTTCAGGTCGTTGGAAGCGTTACTATAATATAGACGACAACGGACAGCCGCAGCCGTTTGAAAGTTCTTCGGAAAAAGCTTGGACGATGTGCGGTCCGAACACCTGTTTCAACTTGACCAATAACAAATTGTATCGCTGCAGTATTTTAGCCAACGCGGCTCTGGCATACGAAGAAGGCGTCTTAGGCGAAAACTGGGCGGTTACTCAAACGTATAAGCCGTTAACCGCCGACGCCAGCGCCAACGAGATTGTTGAGCATTTGTTTTTAATGCGCGGTCCGCTTAAAGCCTGTTCCATCTGTCCGGAAACGACTGTTGTCGTTGAAGCCCAACAGATCGAACGCGTACAGCGAATTCTTCGAACAAGCGAAGATTCGCAATAGTCAATATAGAAACAGGCGTTTGCGTCGACGCCTTATTCCAACATATCTTATTCCCAGATGTAACAATCATGGCGGACAGTACAGCGTCAGTAATTAATGCCAAATCGTTTGAAAGATCAGGTTTGTTTGCTCTGCAAAAGAGTAAAACAGACTTGGTTAATCCGTCTTTGATTATTACAACGTACAACTGGCCGCAGGCTCTGCGTTTGAGCGTGGAAAGCGTTTGGACTCAAACGGTTTTGCCCAAGGAAATAATCATTGCCGACGATGGGTCAAAAGAGGAAACTCGAGAAACTGTCGACCAGCTTCGCAAACAGTCCCCAATTCCAATTATACACGTCTGGCAGCCGGACGAGGGCTTTCAGCTGTCAAAAATACGCAATCGCGGCATTGCCGCTGCGTCTTCAGAATATATTATTATTTCAGATGGCGACTGTATTCTGGAGCCTCATTTTATAGAGGATCATATTTATTATGCTCAAGCTGGTTATAGCGTAAGCGGTCCTCGAGTTAAGCTGGTTTCGTCAGCAACGGCGAAAATTCTGGAAACGGGAAACTTTAACAAACCGTTCTTTTTATCCCCTAAAATTCGATTTGGATATAATATATACGCAATCAGAAATCGTTGGCTGTGTAACAGGTTTGTTTATGAGGTTGGAAAACTTCAAACAAAAGCAAAATTCCATGGCAGCAATATGGCGTTTTGGAAATCGGATGCGATTCGCATAAACGGTTTTGATGAAGAGTATACATCTTGGGGGTGGGAAGATCGGGATTTTGGACTTCGAATGCAACATGTAGGCATTGCGTTAAAATGCATTCAGTTCGCTGCTTTACAATACCATCTGTACCATCCAACCCGGTCAAAAAATTCTGAAGTAAATTCGAAACGGTTTCAAACCTGTATTGAACAGCGCCGCGTTCGAGCGAAAAAAGGGCTTGATCAATATCTGTAACAAGCCCTTGGTTCTTACTCTTGCTATTTCCAGAATTCCCGGTCGAGGGTTCTGTAGTTGATAGCTTCCATCAGGTGTTCAACTTGAATGTCTTTAGCGTTGTTGAGGTCGGCGATCGTTCTTGCCAGACGGAGAATTTTGTCGTGCGCTCTGGCGGAAAGACCCATGTCGTTAATTGCAGACGCCATGACGCCGCGACATTCTTCATCCAACGGGCAGAACTGCCGAATTTGTCTGGCGGTCAGCTGGGAATTGTACAGGATTTTACAATGAGAATACCGTTTGGCTTGAATGGCGTGAGCCATGACGACTTTTTCTCTCAAGCTGGCGCTGGACTCTGTTTCCTCGGTGGAAACAAGGTCGTTATACGGCACCGCCGGGACTTCAACGTGGATGTCGATTCTGTCCAGCAGCGGACCGGAAATCTTGTTGATGTACCGTTCAATTTGCGGGACGGAACAGTGACAATCCCGACGCGGATCGTTGCGATAGCCGCAAGGGCAGGGGTTCATTGCCGCGACAAGCATAAAGTTGGCGGGGAAGCTGACGTGCGCCTGCGCTCGGGAGATGAGAATCGTCCCCTCTTCCAGCGGCTGACGAAGGACTTCCAGCGTCCGGCGATTGAATTCCGGCAGCTCGTCCAGAAAGAGAATCCCGTTATGCGCCAGCGAGATTTCTCCCGGCGCGGGATTGGAACCGCCGCCAACCAGACCGGGTTCGGAAATGGTATGGTGCGGAGCGCGAAACGGTCGAACGGCAAAAAGCGGACGTTCGGCGGAAACCGCCCCGACAGCGCTGTAAATGCGAGTCGTTTCAATTGACTCTTCCGGCGTCAGCGGAGGAAGAATCGTCGGCATGCGTTTTGCCAGCATCGTCTTGCCGGAACCGGGAGGTCCGATCATCAAAATGTTGTGACAGCCCGCCGCGGCGACCAGCATCGCCCGTTTGGTCATTTCCTGACCGCGGACGTCTGAAAAGTCGATGTCGTACTGACAGCCGTCTGCATACCACTGATCTATATTGCACTGCATCGGCTCGATGGGCAGCGTGTCCGTCAAAAACGCCAGAGCCTGAGCGAGCGAATCGACGGGAATGACGTCCACGTCTGGCACGACAGCCGCTTCCGGCGCGTTTTGACGCGGAAGAATCAAGCCGTGAATCTGACTGCTTCCCTCTTTGTAACGTTTGGCGATTTCAATAGCAATCGACAGCGCGCCTTTGACCGATCGAACAGCGCCGTCTAAAGCCAATTCTCCAATCAGAGCGTACTGGCCAAACTTTTCCTGAGAGATCGCGTTCGCCGCCGCCATCATGCCGACAGCGATTGGCAAATCAAACGCTGCCGCCTGTTTGGGAAGTTCCGCCGGCGCAAGGTTGATAACCGTTCTCATCGGCTCTCGATAGATGCCGGAATTGACCATCGCGCGGTCAACGCGAAAGACGCTCTCTCGAACCGTCGTTTCCGGCAGCCCGACAATCGTGTACCGGCTTTGGCTTTCTTCCTTGGAGTCTTCGCCCTTGTTGATAATTGGCGATACGTCAACCTCGACGTCAACCGGAATGGCGTCGATACCCATTAATGCGAACGTGGACAGCTTGGAAAGCATGGAAGTGAATTTTAGTCAGTGAAAATGTTAATTATTTGAAACTTCCTGATTTTCTTATTCTATCGTAAATAGCCCGCGGCGTCAATGGGGGAGGGGGAAGAGAATAGTGAGAAGTTAAGAATGAGGTGTGAGGAGTTAAAACAAAACGCCATACGATATTTTACGTATTGGCGTTGTGTAATGAAATTGCTAGTCCTTTTCGCAACCCCAGCGAACCGCATTGAGCATTAATGTCATGCAGTCGTTGCACAGCCAGTCTGACTCTTCCGATAAACCACAGTAGAACAGTTTGCCAGCGCCGATGTTTCGAGTCCAGGCTAAGGACGTAATTGTACTGCCGCTTTTGCCAAATAAGAGATTTTGGCAGTCTGGCGCCTGAGATGTAAATCGCGGAACTTTTCCATAGGGACGGAATTTTCGCATGCCGTCTAGTAACTGTAACGATTTTTGCAGTGAATCGGAAGGAATCGCTTCAATTTTATTATTACTGTTGTCTGAAAGTACGCCTCGCATTCTTGCGCCAATGAGTTCAATTTGAGTACTGTCGTCCGGGGCGATGTCTCCCCAGTAAACAACTCGCCCTCCGTTTATCAGATACGTTTGAACATCCTGAAAAAAGCTGGAAAATGATAATTTCATATTTCCTATGATGAGCAAACAGTCCGACTTGTTCCATGACCAGTCGTTGGTTCGAACGCTTTTGTCCAATTCCGTTGGGTCAAGAATAAACGAGCATTCACATGACAATACGCTTTTAATGTTCTGAATAATATCCCGAGTAATGCCGTCGCCGATAAACGGAGCGATCACCCATATCGAGAAGGGGGATGGTTGAATATAATTATTATGAGAATGCAAAGACGGCGCTGTGTTAGTATTAAGAACCGCGCCGCTTTCGAATATATCTCCAGACAAGGTTATTTCAGCGGGCGCGTTCCAAAACTCCGCCGAACGAAATTCCGACGTGAGCGCCTGACCGGATTGTATATAAATCGTCTTCCCTGCCATAATTAGTTACAAGTTACGAGTTGCTCAACAGAGAACGTGAAATTCCTCTGTTCCCATTATCTTATTACCTAATCCCTAATTCAAGCATTGATAAGTTCGTCCAGCATGTCGACCATGGCGTGAACCTGCTGAGTCTGTTTGAACTGCATGGCGTCCAGACCGCGATAGGCGTCCAGACTCCATTGCAGGAGCGTTTCCAAAGCGGATTCCGCCGATTCAGGATGTTTCTGGCGGTATTCGTTCCATAACTCTACGCCCTGCTGGTATTTTTCTTTGGATCCCCAAAGGGATTCTTTCAAACATTCCCACAGTTTAATCAGTTCCGGATCGGTAAACGGCTTTGAACAGCCAGACGTTTTGGCGTTGAACCGCCGAACGTCCCATATCGGTAAACTGAAATGTTTTCGAACCCGGGTCAGTTCTGCGTTCGACTTGCCGATTCCCGTCATAAGGAACGGTCTGTTGGGCGAAAACTTTAACGACGTGCAAAAGGACGTCGATTCCCGTTCCGCAAACGACATCGCCGTCAGACGATCGTCAAACCAGGAAAGCAGATTTGCTTTCCCATAAATGATCATCGAACAGTTCTGTTCCAACATCGCGTCAAACTCGCCGTTGGGAAGCGGAAGACGCTTGCGGCGGGACAGCGTTTTCAGCGTTGCGATAACAGTTTCTTTAGGCGATACGCTCTGCCCGATAACGCATCCGTCTGGCGTTACCTGACAGCCGATTCGTTCTTTCCGCAGCGTTCTATACAACGACAGCGACTGCGAACCGAAAAGCCGAAGCGTTTGCGGGCAAATCACCCACGCATGAGTAAACATTCGGACTTTCGGCGTTTCCATTGCCGCCTCCTGACGCAGCGCCATGAGGTCGTCCAGACTGGACGCATCAATATGGCGTCGAGTCAAGCTCACGTTTGAATGTCGAGCGCTGCGAAGCGCCGCTGGGAAATCTGACGCCCAAAACGTGCGGCTGAGGCAATAGCGACCGCTGGGCAGCGGATGAAACGATACGTTTACCGCATTGTATCCGCCTATTAAATCGGAATAGCCCGGCGACCACTGATAAATCTCTCGTTTATCTGACTGACAAACCGCTCCGCAACCGTATGGCTGGCGCTTTCCGTTTGAGAGTGTCTCAAACCAAAACGACTCCACCGTCGGACGCTCGTATGAATGAGCGCTTGAATCGTGATTGTAGTCAGACGGATTGGAATTATAGAGCATTTGTCTAAAATGGGAAATTTGCAAGTTCTAAATAACGAGTGAAAATCTGATAGAGTTTAAGGAATAAGAAGCATGAAAATACAATTAAAAATACGAGTTTCAGGTTCCTTATTCAGCTCTTTTGATTAACGTTTTCGTTTTATTCACTTAAATAATATCCCATATTTACGTTCTGGGGCTATAATCCAATAATTATTTCGGAATTTTTCTATTCGGAATTTACCGCTTTCTCCAAAAAAGGAGGCGGTAACGATTACATATGTTGAGAGAAAATATAGAGAATAGAGAAGATAATTTCGGGAAATGAAAGACGGTAACGAAGCGACCATCGGGAGCGTAGTTATGCTTAGGCGCAGTCCGGGCGTCAACCCGTAGGTATGCGATGTTTTTAGCCGCAAAGGACGCAAAGAAACAATTGGTTAACTCCCCTTCTTCTTGGCTGCGATAAATTTTGGGTTGCGAAAATAGGTAAGATAAGAGGCTAAAACGTAGCTCACGCCTTTAGGCGTGGGATTCAAAACGGCATAAATAGTAATATAACGCACGAAGTCCCCTCCCTTCCCCGCGCCAATAGGCGCGGGGAAGGGAGGGGAACGGAAGCGTTTGGAGAGTGGCGTCTTTGTTTAGTCCCCCAGATAAATCTGGGGGCTACGATTTTTGAATTGTTTTTATTTCCCACGTCTAAAGACGTGGGGATAAGAACCGAGTAATCAGAAGGTTTCGAAAAGGTTTCAAGACATATTCCTTTTCCATGCCCCCCAATTTTGAACGCACCCTTTTTCTTAAAGAAAGCGATCGCCCTCTTGACGAATCAGTCTTAACCATTATAATAGCGCGTTTGTTTTTGTTCTTGAAGTAAAAACGACGACAACGGGAACGTTTATATGAATCGAATAGATTTCAGTTTTATAACAAGGAGGATTTTTCATGTTTTTGGAAGATTTTTTGAATGCAAATTCCGATTGGCAAGCTCAACTTGCGGTTTCGCCGTACTATATTGAAACCAAGCAGGACGGCGGCTATTATTTGTTAAAGTACAATATCAGTATGTCTGATTTTGATAAGCCTGAAGTTATCGAGGCGCGAGGCTGTATTTTCCGTCAAGATATAAATGGTAAATGGAAATGCGTATGCAGGTCTTTAGATAAATTTGGCAATTTTAATGAACCGTATGCGGCGACTCCTAAAATTGAGTGGTCTAAAGGCGTTGACGTGCAAGAAAAAATAGACGGTTCCATAATGAGAATTTGGTACGATATGGATGAATGGCATATCAGTACTAACGGCGCTATTGACGCTTTCAAGGTTACTTGCGGTTTAACCAACTTTGGCGATTTATTCTTGCGCATTCTGGGGCTGGACGAAATCGACAGGCTGGATGAATTTTTTGATCGCGAGAATTGCTATTGGTTTGAACTCGTTTCCCCTCTCCACAATCGTATTGTGATACATTATCCGGAAGATCGAGTTTATTTTCTGGGCGCGCGCAATATGCAAACGATGGAAGAGCTGGACGTCGAATTGAATTTTGGCGAATTAAACGATGTCCTTTGGCAGCCAAGGCATTTTCCGTATTATTCCTTAAAGGAATGTATTGAGGCGGCTCATCAAATGGGCGACGACGAAGAAGGATACGTCTGCGTCAGTACGACTAAAGAAAATCGGTCTTACTTACGTATTAAAATCAAGGGAGACGAATACATTGAGTTACACCGACTGCGTGGATGCGGTCCTTTAACCGTTCATCGCATCATTGAAATGTGGCAAGAAAGTAAGTTAGACGATTTCGTCGCGTATTATACTGAATACAGAGATTTCGTGGACGAAGTTATTCAGAACATCCGGCGGCTGATTGACGAGTCGGATGCCGCCTATCAAGCTGTTACAAGCCATTCTGACATTCGTGAACGCGGGGATTTTGCAAAATATGCAAACGAGTACGATAGCCCAGTGAGCAACTGCCTTTATGCGCGTTTGGATAATAAAGCGTCCAACGCCGCTGATTTTTATAAGAAGATGCGACCGCGAACGCTCGAGGTTCATATTGCCAAAAATCTGAGCCAGAAACAGATTGGCGTTGCGGAAGATGAATAATCTTTGGATTGCGGCGGCTTGCCGCCGCTTTTACAAGAAAAACGTTGAGAACAACAGAAAAAGCGGTTCGTGCCAGTATCATAAGAATGGAATTACATGTTTACGACAGAATTTCCATTTATTATATCGTATACGGCGTTATCGGCACGAATATCGTTAATCGAAATTCTCGGCGGAATTGGTAATGAAAGCGACGCCAAGGCGTCGCACTCCATAAAGCGGTCCCCTGCCGCATCTCAACCGCGTCAGCGGTTGAATGTGTCTAGTTGTGGGTGAACCCCAGGGACAAGGTACTTGTCGGATGAACCTCAAAAATTTCTGTTTTCTTGAATTTGTTTGTCCTTCTGGTACTTGCAGATCCCTTGAGTAAGGTGTATAATGTACCTATGGAACTATTGAAAGAATCCATGGTTTTCAATGCCTTATTGACTCAGGCGCGCAGTTGCCGGGTGCGTTCAAAATTGTGGCGCAAGGTTTAATTACAGACGCGATAGCGTTCTTATAGAACCGCGTAGCGGTTCAATATTAATAGCCGTGGGTAAAACCCACGGAAAAAATGATACGAAAAAATTAAAAAATCGATAAATACCCTTTTCTTCTCCTCTTTCACGCCTGGCGTGAGGGAGGAGAAGAAAAGGGGTTGACTTGATTAGATATGAGGGGAGAGCGTTTCGCCGCCCGTAGACTAAAGTCGACGGTTATAGAAATGACGTCTCTTCGAGACGCGATCCTATATTCATTTCACCGATTTTCGCAACCCAAGATTTATCGCACCTCGCAGCTGCCGAAAGCTCCGAATATGGTTTATGATCGTGGCGCTTTTTGTGTAAAACCGCATTTTCAGCGTTGTCATTTTAATTCCTATAACTTTAATTTGCCAAACCCAAAAATCATGCCGAAAAAATCAATCTATTGGGGGATGTTGATCCTTTTCCTTTTTTCAACTGTCGCAACCGCCGGTTATTTCGACGAAGACGAGGACGAGGACACAGGCAGCGTCGCTGAAACTGTCGTCCCGGAGAATTCTGCCGGCGCTGAAACTGTCGTTGCGGAGAATACCGTGAAAACCTGGAAACACACGATGGCCGTCTCGGTAAAGAACGGCAAAAACGGTGAAAACGGTGAAGCGGTTTCGCCAGATAACGAAATTAAGGTCGAGACTGATTCGGAAACCAAAACAGGCGTCAACGGAAAAGGCTTTTGGAGGGTCGAGGACTCCATTTCCTTTTCTTTTCATTTGCCTGGTAACGCCAGCGTCATGGTGAAATGCGCGTTGAACGACGAATGTACTGGTAACGCCCTGATCCAATGGAACGGCAAGGCGCTTCGCGATGAGAATGGTAAACGAAAAGTATACACTTTCGACGGTTCCAACGGCTATTTGGAACTTCCGGATTTGAAAACGGACAGGAAAGAGAACACGCTGACGTTTGTCTGTACGGACGGCGAGATCGGTCTGGAAAGTCTCACGATTTACGCAGACATTGAGTATCCCAGTGTTAATATCAATGGCATGTTCATTCAGCTGACGTCCCCGCGTCCGGGCGATCCAATGGATGGCAAACCAGTAACCATTTCCTGGGAAGTTACCAAAGGTCTGGCGGACGGCGGCTGGGTGAGGATATTGTATCGCACCCCGGACATGAAGGACTGGCAGGTTGTACCTGGTCTGGAAGGGATCACTTACGGAGCGGAAAACTGGGGTAATTTTACTTGGGAGAATCCTCCGAAGGCTCAGGCCTGTGAGTTCAAAATCGAGTACAACCGCAGCGAGAACCCCGAGGACGTAAGACGCGCCCGGGAAGCAAAGAAAAGCCAGGCGATCTCCGCCGCGGCGAAGGAACTGATTCTGGCGAAAAAGAGTTTTCTTGATGATGTGGGTGGATTGCTTCCCACTTCTTTCTGGAATAAATATCTTGATGAATTGCGAAGGGATCACCAGACCCTGAAAGCGAAGCTGAAAAAATCCCTGAAGGATGAATCCAACATGGATCTCGATGAAGTGGTCCAGACGATCGACGCTCTTGAACAGATATATTTTACAGCGTTTGAGATATTGATGAAGAAAGTTCCATCCATTGAAGACGAAAAAGAACGGAAAGATATTCAGATGAAGGTGGACGATTTTGAGGAAAAGCTCGGTCAGGAGTTTTCAAACGCCCGTGAGGATTACGGAGAGGACGAAGACACCAAAGAACTGATTCCTCGAATGTTTCCCAAAGAGCGGTTTGAGCAATTCAAAATGGCTAAGAAGGAGTTTGACAATGCGTTGAAATTGCTCACACGTGCAGCTGGAACGCGCAAGGTTTGGACGGTTGAGGGCGTAGAATTCGCATTCAGATGGGCGCCCGCTGGCACGTTCACGATGGGGTCGCCAACAGCGGAAGAAGGACGGGATGGCGGTGAAACGCAGCATCAGGTAACGTTGACCAAAGGGTTCTGGATAATGGAAACGGAGGTTACTCAAAAACAGTGGAAAGCGGTTATGGGAACCAATCCGAGTTATTTCAATGGCGACGACAAGCTTCCTGTTGAAAGAGTTTCCTGGAACGACTGCCAGGAATTTTGTAAGAAATGCACTCAGCTTGGATTGCCCGTTCAGCTTCCTACCGAAGCGCAATGGGAATATGCGTGCCAAGCTGGCAGTACAACGGCGCTTCCGAACGGTAATATCAAGATTTTGGGAACGAATAACGCGCCCGCTTTAGACCCGATTGCCTGGTATGGGGGAAACAGTAGTCAGGGATTTAAAGGACAGAGCAACACCAATTCCAGTAAATGGTCAGAAATGCAGTATCCTGGCGGACCGTGTGGAACTCATCCCGTAGGAGAGAAGACCACGAATGCCTGGGGCATATACGACATGATCGGAAACGCTTGGGAATGGTGCGCTGACTGGTATGGTAATTATCCCAACGACAGTGTAACAGACCCGACTGGACCTTCTTCTGGCTCTAAACGCATTTTCCGCGGCGGCAGCTGGGGCGGCTACGCCAAGTTTTGCCGGTCAGCGAGCCGCAACGGCGAAGATCCCTCGTACCGGAACGGCAGTCTGGGCTTCCGCTGTGTGAAAGGTCAATAACCCTAACGAAAAATCCGTGAATGGACTGACTAGCTCAAACGCCAGACGCCAACTTACCGGATGAACCATTAAAAAGTCTATCGTGATAATTAATTTATTCCTTTAACATGAAAGGTGCACACATGAAACGAATTTTAATTTTTTTCAGCCTGTTGCTTTTTTCAGCGACGTTTTTGTTTGCTGACGAAGTCCTTGAATCACAGGCTCGCAATTATTGGGACAGTATGCCCAATCACACCGATCCGGATCTTTTGGATGAGTGCATTACAAAATATCCAAAGACAGTATATGGCAAAATCGCTCTGCTGACCCGTTATCAGCTTCTGGTAACGGATCCGTCCATTGAAGGATACAACCAGTTTCTCAAACAATATCCGAAGACGGTTCAGGCGGATTGCGCGCTCCAGAATTTGTATGACCTTTGCCGGGAATACAACAAAGTTCCTGTCTGGATGGATTTTCTGGGACGTTACCCTGATACAATTCAGGGATGCGCTGCCAAGCTTCATGTCCAAACCCTTATGGCGGATTACGCTTTTTTAAAGAATGACGAGGAAGTGTTCGACGTATATATCCAAATATTCCCCGATGCGCCTCAAATTCCTGGCATCCTCGAACAGGCTGCCAAGCTTGCCCAAAAACAGGAAGAGGAATACAAAGCCAAAATTCTGAATGCTTATGGCGACGATTATAACAAATGCGAGAACGAGCTAAAAAAACGCGCGAACAAAATCGTTGTCCAGTGGGGGAAATGGTTCTCTGACCTACATGATGAAATCGAGAAAGTCGGGCAAGATAAGGTCATGGAGAATGGAGATACTCTTGTGCTTGTTGTCCAAATACGTCGTTACGAGAAAATCATTCTGGATTATTACAGCGAATACGATGCTGCCAGAGAAGTCCGTGCGGAACACCGTCATCAGGAACTTTTGAAGAAACTGGATTCCATTCAGCAGACGCTTTTGGATAACCATCGTGAAATGGTTAAGGTCATCCGGGAAGAATCGGAAAAGACCCGCCAGACCCTTCGTGAGGAATTCGCCAAGCTGGGGTACAAACTGGATGCCGGTTTTGAAAAGCTTGGTCAGAAAATGGACGTTTTGCACAATGACCTGGTGAGCGTCTATGAGGAACTTCAAAAGGTAAATCAGAACCTTGTAAATATCCATGATGCCATTCAGAAAGGCAATGAGTTACTGGCGAAAATTGATAATGATTTGGCTCAAACCAACAATTTGTTGGTAGATGTCAACAGCAAACTGGTCGATCTTGATCACAACATGAATCAACAATTTGATCGTTTGGTTAATGAAGTAGTCGATTTTAAAGTGCAGACCGTGAACCGTCTGAATACGGTGATCGAAAATCAGGATAGAGATTACCAAAAACAGTGTGAGATATACGAAGCCGAGATAGAGACGCTGAAAGTTACGAAAGATATTCGCAATAATCAGGAAGTCATGATTGTCCAGAATGACAAGTTGATCGATCTTGCCGGTGAACAGCTTAATGCCTTGGGACGGATTGAAGATAATCAGGGTCGCCAGCTGGAACAACTAGTCGGTCTGCGGAATGATGTCGGCGACTTGCGGCAAGACGTTCAAAATGTAGGTCACAGCGTTAATGCCTTGCGGCAAGACGTTCATGGTTTGCGGCAAGACGTTCAAAATGTAGGCAACAGCGTTAATTCCTTGCGGCAAGACGTTCATGGTTTGCGGCAAGACGTCCGGGATGGATTTGAACGTACAAATAAAAATTTGGCTGCCGGATTTGCAGGAGTACAACGATCTATTTATACTGTTGGATCACAACTTCACGAGGACATTAATCGTGTGGACCGAAACATGAGAGCAGGGTTTGAGTATACGAACAAGAATATTCAAAATTCTGCAAAGGCCATTATCGACAGTAATAATGCAACCTATACACGTATGCAGCAAGCCATGCAACAGGCGCAGCAATCAAGCCGAAGTTCCAATCCTTTCAAAAGATTTCTTGGTGGAGTTGCAAGGTTTGGCGGAGCTGTTCTCGGGGGAGTTTTGGGCGGTCCAGCTGGCGCTGCATTTGGAGGCGCTATCGGGAACGCGGCTGGAACTGCAATTGAGGGTGGAAACCGCAAGGACATTGCCTTTAGTGCAATTGAGGGAGGAATTTCTGGCGCCATTGCCGGAAGCAGTTCTGATTACAAACCTCCAAAAGCCTCTCAGATGCTGGATACCATCTGGGATGCGGGGAAAAATACTCTGAAAGAGGAAATCAGCAAACAGCTTGGGGAAAAACTCCCATCTGAGGCCAAGCCGTTGATTGAGTCTATTGCCAGAAATGGAATTGAAATCGAAAAACAAAAGGCCATTCAAACGATGGCAGAAATGAATTTTAAGGTGGAAAAGTCGGATGTACAAAATATTCTCCAACGAAAGAGTCTGGGAGAAATTTGGTCTGACATTGAGCAAATCTCTCAAAAGAACGGTCAAAAACCGGACACCGTCAGGTTTGTTATGGATTATATGAAATAATCATCCACGTTGCTAAAAAAGGGACTGAAAAACAGAAATCCCATTGTTTTTCAGTCCCTTATTTTTTTCTGTTTCATTCGGCGAGCTCTCACTGGCGCCGGGTTCTGCTAGTTCAGCTGGAAGTCCGGCTGTTCAAACAGATAGCCGAAACGGGCGGGGAACGCCAAACCGTCACAGGCGGCGATGCGGATTTTCTCTGCGGATTCGACGATGCCGTCGGCAAGAATTCTTCGTCCTTCTTCCCACATGGGGCGAATCAGACGTTCGACGATTTCCTGTTCCGGCATGGGGTTGTTGTCCTGTTCGACCCACATTTTCCATTTTTGAGCTTTGGGATTGGGCTCTGAATCGTCCCAAATACGGAAGCCTTGCCCGGACTTCACGCCCAGACATTTGGACTTGTACAGCGAAACGAGAATCGGAGAAACGTTAATGCGGTCTGGAAAGGCTTCGTAAAGGACGCGGCCGGCGTTGAACGTGGTGTCGATGCCGATTTCGTCCATCGTCTTAACCGGTCCCCACGCCATGCCGAAATTAACAGCGGCGTTGTCGATTCTGTCCATATCGACGCCTTCCTGCAAGAGAATCAGAGCTTCGTTGAGGTACGGCTGAAGCAGTCGGTTGACGACGAAACCGGGGCAGTCTTTGACCCACAGCGGCGTCTGGTCGACGGATTTCAGAACGGTGTCCGCCTGATCCAGCGTCGCCGGCGCAGTCTGCTCTCCGCAGACGATTTCCGTCAGCTTGCGGTTTCTGACCGGGTGCAGAAAATGAATTCCGCAGAACCGGTTAGGGCGCTGTAACACAGACGCCAGGCGGCTAATGGGAATCGTGGACGTATTAGACCCGATCAGACAGGTGGGAGACACGACGTCTTCCACCGCTTTGAGCAGTTCCTGTTTGACGTCGATTTTTTCAACGACGGATTCTATAACGACGTTACACTCGGACAGGTCTGAGAGTTGGTCGGTGAACTCTGCTCCAGAGACTTCCTCTCGAAGCAGGTTCCGTTCGACCATTTCCCGACCGCCGGGAGCGATGTCGTAGACAACGACAGGGACGTCTTTTCGTCTAAAGGCGGCGGCGATGCCTGCGCCCATAATTCCGCCGCCCAAAACGCCGAGTTTGATATCCATATTTGAAATGAGATTATTTATTGAAAGGCGGTAACGAAGTGAGCGAAGCGAACGAAGTTACGCTTTATTCTGTTGGTTCGCCTGTCGGCGAAAGCGTAACTGCGCTCCCGTTGGTCGCTCCGTTACCGCCTTCCATTCCTCTTGCCTTAAAACAGTTTCTCCGCCGCAACGTACTCTCGTTCCTGAGCGTCGGCAACGCCTTTGAACGTCAAAAGACCTTTGTACAGGTTGAGACCTTTCATCAAGGCGGAGTCGGCTTTCATAGCGCCTTCCGCTCCGAGGTTAGCCAGCTTCAGAACGTAGGGCAGCGTGGCGTTGGTCAGAGCGAAAGTTGAAGTTCGCGGAACGGCGCCGGGCATGTTCGCGACAGAGTAATGGACAACGCCGTGCTTGATAAAGTACGGGTGTTCGTGCGTCGTGCAGCGGTCGATGGTTTCAATCGAACCGCCCTGGTCGATAGCAACGTCAACCAGAACGGCGCCGGGTTTCATCTGTTTGACCATGTACTCTTTAACCAGTTTCGGCGTGCGGGAGCCGGGAACGAGAACCGCGCCGATAACCAGGTCAGCGTCTTTCACTGCTGCTTCGATATTGTACGAGTTGGACATGAGGGTTTGCAGACGGCTGCCGAAGATGTCGTCCAGATAAGCCAGCCGCGGGCCGGACAAGTCCAGAACGGTTACTTGAGCGCCCATGCCGAGAGCGATTTTCGCGGCAGACGCGCCGACGTTTCCGCCGCCGACGATAACGACTTTTCCCTTTTCAACGCCGGAGACGCCGCCAAGGAGAACGCCGCGGCCGCCGTTGGTTCTTTCCAGCAGGAACGCGCCGACTTGTACCGCCATGCGCCCGGCGATTTCGCTCATCGGGGACAGCAGCGGCAGAGCGCCGTTGGGAAGCTGAACGGTTTCGTACGCAATCCCGATGATTTTCGCTCGCAGAAGAGCGTCTGTCAGTTCCTTGTCAGGAGCGAGATGGAAGTACGTGAATACAGTCTGATTCTCTTTCAAAAACGGGATTTCAGCAGGAAGCGGTTCTTTGACTTTGACGATCATATCCGCTTTTTCAAAGGTTTCCTGAGCGGTTTTGAGAATCGTTGCGCCAGCGCGAACGTATTCTTCGTCAGTGAATCCGCTGCCAGCTCCGGCGCCGGACTCGATTACGACTTCATGCCCGGCGCGAACGCAGGCGTCGACCCCAGCCGGGGTCATGGAAACGCGGTCTTCCTGGGGTTTAATTTCTCGTGGAACGCCAATAATCATGGTAGTTGTTGTTGGGTTAGGGGGTGAATGGGAGGCAGTAGGCAGTAGGCAGTAGGCAATAGGGATTTTTTAACTGCTGACTCTCGCTTTGCCTCTGTTGTTGATAGGGTTGAAGAAGGCAGCAGGCAATAGGAATGATTAACTACTGCCTACTGCCTCTTGCCTATTGCCTAGTCAATCTTCATCGCCGCGGCGAGAATTTCCGACGTGCTGGGACGCATAATGCGCGGGTCAACGTGTTCGCCTTTCTGGAGCGTAGCGCGAACCTGTTTTCCAGAAATGAAGACTGGCTTTTCGTCCTTGTGGAATTCCATCAGGTCGACGCGGCCGATGGATTCGTAATAGGCGGCAAATCCAACGTTGAGCGGATGAATCTGCAGGTCGCCGTTGAGCTTGTTGAAAATCTCCTGAGCGTCGAAGTCGCCCCAAATCGCCGTACCATCGTCGTAGGGAGCGTCTGCGTGCTTGCGGCCGATAATCAGGTCGGTAAACCCGAAGTTCTGACGGTAAATCGCGTGCATGACAGCTTCTTTCGGTCCGCCGTAGAACATCTTGATATCCAGCCCGAGAAGGATGACTCTGTCCGGAACCGCTTCGCCCGGTCGGTTTGCCCACAGCTGAGCGTCCGAGTCGCCTTCGCCCAAAGCGCGATCGGCAATGAGCTTTTCGTAGGTTTGCATGCGGATTTCAGCGTTGACGTCGTCGCCCTTGGTTTCTCCGACGAGCGGGTTGAGGCACGCGCCGGCGTTAAATCCCTGCTTGAGCAGCGTTTCCAAACCGTAAACCAAAGCGTATTCGTGAGCGCGATGGAGCGGGTTGCGAGTCTGGAATGCGACAACGCGTTCCCAGCCTTTGGATTCCAGCAGATCGCGAACTTCCGCCGGGGAGAGGACGTACTTGCCGAACGCCGGGTTCTTTTTGGGCGGAAGAACCTGAATCTTGCCGCCGATAAGCCACGTCTTGGCGCCGTCGTTGACGAAAACCATTTTCGCGCCGGGGTGATCGGTGCGGCTGGTCAGGTAGACTTTTTTAACGTAGTCGACTTTGTCCCACGGAAAGACGTCGGTCAGTTCCAGAACAGCGACCAGTTCGCCGGCAGTGTTGACCAGCGCGACTTTCTGTCCCACTTTGAGGGTTTTCGCCAGTTCTTCCGTAACGGGCAAAGACAGCGGAATCGTCCAGGCGTACGCCTTGCCGTTAGAGAGAATGTTTTCTTCGTTGAGAACGCGATCGTAGGTTTCCTTATCCATCGGACCGGTCAGAGGGGTCAAACCGCCGTCGCCGAACCGATAAACGGTAGAAAGATCCGCGTCGGAGACGGGAACCTTAACCAACTCTGCCGCCTGAGCGGTGAAATCGGCAATCTGGTCTGCGGGAACGGTTAAATTCAACGGGGCGGACATTCCGCCGTGCGGTGCAATCAAATACGACATGGCTATGCCTTGTGGGGTTAAAGGAAATAATATTAACTAACGGAATATAGTTGTTGTTAGTTAGGAGTTAGGAGTGAGGAGGGAGGAGTTGACGCAAGCGCCCTTCTCGCAAAACGTAACTCGCTACTCAACTATTAATCGTACATTCTTCTGCTTGTCATGAAGAATAATCTATATTATATACAAAATAGCGCGTTTAGGTATGGGAAAAAAGATTTTGTTTGCAAAAAATTAACAATAGACAATGGAAAAAAGCGTATAATTGGAATATTAGAATATAATATCAGAATAATTTGTCTAATAATAAATGTGAAAATGAAAAATGGTGTAAGTTTTTAAAACAATTTCTCCCTATTGAAAGTATTGAAATAATGAGTTATAATAATAGAAGCAATATTGAAGGGTAATTAAGATGACCATAGAAGATATCAAAAAAGCAGTCCTGGAGATCGTTGAGCTTTATCCGATAAGCCGAGTAACGTTATTTGGTTCTCGGGCGAACGGATCGGAGCGTCCTGACAGCGACGTCGATTTTATTATTGAATTTAATAAACCCGTTACGCTGATAACAATCTCTCAAATTACCGAGACTTTAGAAAATCTGCTCCAAACAAACGTAGATGTAATTCACGGTCCTGTCAGGGAAACGGATTTATTGGAAATCGACAAGGAGGTTGAGCTTTATGCAACGTAGAGATTATATCGTTATAAATAAAATCCTGTCAGAGATTGATATTGCTTTTGACATGGTTGGCGACAGCTCTCTTTCTGATTTTTTGAATAACGAGATGTTGCAGCGAGCTGTCAGCATGACGGTTATAAATATCGGCGAACTTGTGAAAACCATTACGGATGAAACCAGATTGGAATATCGTAATATTCCGTGGAAAGCTATTGCTGGCATGCGCGATATTGCAGCGCATAAATATCAGACGTTAAGAATGGAAGACGTTTATAATACGGTTATGATTGATCTTCCTTCTCTTAGAACGCAACTGCGCGACATTATTGATAATTGTGATTAACGCCAAAGTTCTTGAATGTTACTTTAAGTAATTATTTCTGTTTCTGAAGGTTGCTCCGTTTATCTTTATATACAGATAGACTATTCTTCTTGTCGCTTGAAAAAACTTTCGGTCGCCAGCAAGCTGGCTCCCTTTTAGGGAAGTTTTTTCATGCTTTATATTAGGAAAGAGTAAGCGACCAACGGGAGCGTTTATTGGCAGGCGCGCGGCAGCGCGGACTGGGAGCGGCGCCTCGCCGCCCTTTTTTGAAAAAAAGGTTCTTCCCCTCAAACTCCCCTTTCCAAAAAACTTTAATAAGGGAAGATAAAACGGAAAGAAGACGGATAACTAATCGGCGCTAATCCGTCTAATCCGTAAAATCCGTGTGCGGGCTGACCTGCACAAAACCATCGAGGATCGCGAAGCGTATCTCGCAACTCGTAACTCGCAACTCGTTACTTCAGCGCTTTTCTCAAGTATTTGGCTCTTAGCAGGTCGCGGTCGGAGGCGTCCAGCTGAGAGCCTTCCATGAGCTGCAAGTGCGCCGGCTGAACTCGTAAAAAGAGCATGTCCAGCACGGAACGCTCGACGCCTTCTACAACGCCCATGCAGACGCCCAGCCGCACGTTCGACAGCAGAGCCAGCGTCTCAGCGGTTTTAATAGACTGCGTGTTGCGAAGAATCTCCAGCGCCCGATTCGCCCGGTCGGTAATGGATTCCCGATTCTCTTTGAGCAGATATTTTCGCGCCTGTCGTTCGTAGTCGACAATATGCGGAACCATCTGCATTAGCAGCCCGACGAGGTCTTCTTCTGAATACCCCAGCGTAACCTGATTGCTTATCTGGAAATAGTCGCCGTCCGCCGGCTCGCCTTCTCCAAATAGCCCGCGAACGACCAGAGCGGATTTATCCATCGCGTGACGGACTTTTTCCATCTGCTTGGTCAGCGTCAGCGCCGGCAGGTGCATCATGACGCTGGCTCTCATTCCGGTGCCCAGGTTGGACGGGCAGGCGGTCAGGTATCCGAGCTTGTCGTCGAAGGCGTAGACGACTTTCTTTTCCAGAAAGCGGTCGATTTCCTGACAGCGCGCCAGCGGCGTTTGCAAGTCCAAGCCCGGCGCGATAGTCTGAATTCTCAGGTGGTCTTCCTCGTTAATCATGACGCACGCGCTTTCGTCTGCGGCAATGCAGGCGGCGGAATGAGTCAGGGTTGACATCCCGAAATTCTTGCTGATCAAATGCCGTTCGATTAACATCTGACGTTCCGTCTCCTTCAGTTCGTTCATTCGGAACGAGCCGGAATCCGCCCCGAGAATTTCAGCAATAACCGGGGTCAGTTCGTCTACCAGACGTTTGGAGTCCGCAACGCTCAGACGGCTTACAAACGGGTACTCCGCAACGTTTCGCGCCAAGCGAACGCGGGACGAAATGACAACGTCTGAATCCAGACCGTTTCCGAAACATGCCGTTGAGGATGCTGCCAGGGATTGTATGTTCATGGGTGTTTGTGGTTAAGGTTAGTTATGCGAGGATGCCGTTCGTAGTCGTTCTTCCTGTCAGTCAGAACGCTTTAGAAAATTCCTCCGGGTAT
>JAFSMW010000097.1 GCA_017447745.1 Thermoguttaceae bacterium | reverse complement strand
GGGATTCTACAACAAAATATTTTTTGGATAGTTTTTGCTGTTATTTGTACATACCCCACGAAGAAGGGGCTTCTACAACAACGGTAATTATTTTTCTCGTTATGTCGGTTGCACATACCCCACGAAGAAGGGGCTTCTACAACAAACATACATCCAATAAAATTTATGTCACAAGGGTTGCACATACCCCACGAAGAAGGGGCTTCTACAACCTTTGGGGATTTCGTTCAGGCACTCCAGCATGTTGCACATACCCCACGAAGAAGGGGCTTCTACAACCTTATTAATGTCTAAAGAAGAAAAAGAAAAAAGTTGCACATACCCCACGAAGAAGGGGCAATGTTTAATTAGTAATTTGTAATGAGTAATTAGTAATTACGCAAGCGTTACACGAATCGTTACTCTGTTCTGAACAAACAACCACGGCGCAGCGCTTTGCGTCAACTCCTCACTCCTCACTCCTCACTTCTAACTCTCAGTTGCACATACCCCACGAAGAAGGGGCAAATGATCAATTTATAGCAATACCATGACTAATTCGGCAACAGGGTACGCTTCGCATACTGCGCTATCGTTTGCAATTCTGCCGCTTTTGTTGACAAGTTATCCAAATTGTGAAAGAACATGTTCAGCGCCGGGACGATGAATGAACAGCGTTCGGCGCGAGTTTTGGGATGGCTTTTCCACATTCTTTTTTTAGAATAACCAAAATTTAATTAAATGCAAGCCCCCCTAAGGGAAAATTTTTCTTCCCTCTATTAATAACGTAATTAGCGGGGGAAAAGTTACAAAAAAAATTGGGAACGAGGTGTTAAAATGAGTGGGTTCGCTTGCGTTAACTCTTTGTCCCGACAAATTTTGTTGATATAAACAGGGTGCGATAAATTTTGAGTTGCGAAAATAGATAAAATAAGAAGCTAAATCGTAGCTCACGCCTTTAGGCGTGGGATCATAAAAGACATAAATCTTTATAAAGCGCACGAATTTCCCTTCCTTCTCCGCTCCGAATGGAGCGGGGAAGGGAGGGGAACGGAAGCGTTTGGGGGAGAGGCGCTTTTTAGTCCCCCAGATAAATCTGGGGGCTACGATTTTTGAATTATTTTTATTTCCCACGTCTAAAGACGTGGGGATAGGAACAGATAAATCTGGGGGCTACCAAAAGGTTTCTATACTCTTTCCTTTTTTCATGCCCCCCAATTTTGAACGCACCCTAAACATTTTTTTCTCCTCCCCGTGTTGCAATTCATATAACAAATGGATAAAATAAGGAGATATGTGGATGATTTTAGAAAATGTTTCAAAATTTTAGAGGATTTTTTGTTATTATCCATTCACTTTGCCGTTTATTTATTAGAGGAAACAAAATCGTTCGTTGTCGATTTCAACCGTTTATTATTTAAAGGACAAATAAACAATGTATCAGACAGAAAAAAACAATCGTGGAGCTTTTTGGGCTGCGTATTTCAACACTGCTACGAACAACGTTCAGGCGATTCTTGAATTCGCCGGAAAAGACGTTCAGATTGAGGAACTGTCAAGTCAGGAGTTCGATCTTGCTTCAAGTCGCGCTGGCAGTCAGGAAAATGATCGTGCATGGGCGACCGCGAATTGTCCGGCAATCAAAATTTTGAAAAAGCCCGTGAAGAAATCCAATTCGTCGGAACAGCTTCGAGTCATGAAGACGCTGTCGAAATGTTTCCCTTTTATGGCGGCGATTTCCACGCGCGTTCAAGACGGGGTTCGCAAAAACAGGAAAGTTCAAAAAGCAGGCGAGGAAATGTCTCCCCAGAAGTATGCAGAGATCCTGGCTGGTTATCTGGATTATCTGTACGAACTGCGTAACTATTTTACGCATTATTGTCACGCGCCCGCTTCCAGAGAGAAAATGCAATTTGAGTATTTGGGCGTTCTGTTTGACGCCAACGTCGGCACGACCAAAGAACGGTTCTATTCAGAAGATAAAATTTCCAAGGACGACAGACGATTTAACAACTACCGCATGTACAAGGGCGTCGAAACAGTCAGGGACGAGAACGGTCGCGCTATATTGGATGCGAACCGCAATCCTGTCAGGAGACCGAGACCCAACAGAGATTTCCTTTTTTATCTTTGGGAGCAGGATTCAACAACGCCCAAAGGCGAAGTTAATCCGTATCGCGAGCTGACGGCGCAGGGCTTGGCGTTTTTCCTGTGTCTGTTTTTGGAAAAGAAGTCCGCCAACATGCTTTTGGATTCTGTCGGCGTTGAAAGGGGAGCGAAGAGTCTGGTCGAACGCTTTGGTTTCGACGATATTTCTGACGACAATCGAACGCTTCTCAAGCGGGTTTTCACGATTACCTGCGCTCGACTGCCGCGAACCCGTCTGGAAAGCGAGAACCAGACAACCAAACAGTCGCTTGGTCTTGACATCTTGAGCTATCTGCATAAGTGTCCGGATGAGCTTTACAATCTGCTTTCACCGGAAGATCAGCATAAATTCCGAACGTATTCAGAAGAGCAGGGGACGGAGACGCTGCTGAAGCGTTTTGAAGACCGGTTCCCGTACCTGGCGCTCAACGCGTTGGACAGGTTGGAATGTTTTAGTTCGCTGCGATTTTGCATTGATATGGGGAACTACTTTTTCCGTTGTCACCCCAGAGTTCTGATTGACGGCTCGCGTATGGAGAATCGTCGATTGAAGAAAAAACTGACGTGTTACACCCGGCGTCAGGATGCAATCGATTATTATCAGACCGAACGCCTGGCGGAAAACACGCTGTATCAAACGGACACTCTTGCTCCAGCTCCCAAGGCGTATCGTACGGACATGCTTCCCCAGTATGACATCGGCCGCGGTTCGAAACAGGAAAACCGCATTGGAATTGCTCTGAAATCTCTGGGCGGCGCTCGTCCCATGTTCAAACAGCCGGAATTGGATCCTGACGGAAGAGTCAAGCCGAAGACGTACAAGCCCGACGCGTGGCTGTCAACGCATGAACTGGCGCCGATTCTGTTTTTGTCTATGCACGGCAAAGGTCGCGACGTTGAAAAGCGAATTGAGGAATACGTTCGTTCGTGGCAAGGGTTTGTTGACTGGATGTCCAAGGCGTCGATGGATCAGCTCAGCGCTCTGTGCTGGAATTCCGATGAGGAGCGTTCTGCTTTTGATTCCCGTTTTGAAGATCAGTTTGGTCTGTCGGTGAACGATATTCCAGACGAGTTCCGTTATTATCTTGTCAACGGCAAGGTCAAGCCGGTTTATTTGCAATCTCAAAGTTCAGATAAAGCCGTTCCGTTATCGACCGACGAGGCGGCGGAAATCTGGCTTGTTAAACAGCGCGAAGTTACGCGTTCGCTCATCCGCAAGTTTAATAACGAACAGAATTACGATTTTAAGCTCGGCAAAGGCAAACAACGTCGATTTACGTCCGGGTATATTGCCCTTTGGCTGGTTCGCGATTTTATGCGCTTCCAGAAAGCCAACGACAATCCTTACGACCGGTTTGGAAAACTGAAATCGTCTCCGGACTTTATTGCCTTGCAGGCGTCGCTGGCTTTGTTTGACAGTCGAAAAGACAGTCTGTATGAAATCTTGAATAAGGCGCGATTGATTAACAACAAGTCGGGAAATCATCCGTTTTTGAAAAACGCCCTGAATCGCAATAATTCGATGTCGTCGATTTACGGATTTTTCAAAGCCTATCTGGAAGCGCGTTTGGATTGGCTGAGTACTGTAACCGGATCGAAAGTGTATCAGCTCAGGAAATTGTATCATCGTGGAAACAAGAAGCTCAATGTCGCCCAAGGCTTTTCGCCTGTCAACGTTTATTTTGGTGATATGGCAAAACGGTTCCAGAATGAATCCGTTTGTCTGCCGCGCGGGCTGTTTGACGACCTTGTTCGTTCAACGCTCAAAGAACTCTATCCGGAACAGTACGCCAAAGACGTCCCGGACGGTCAGCGCGCCAATTTCACCTGGCTGATGCAAAAGCGGCAGGAATGGTCTGGCGATTCGCCGCAGTGGTTCTATAGAGAACTTAGACAATCGAAATCGGCAGACGAGTTCAAAAAGCTGTTTGAACTGTTTGGAACGACTGACATTCGCTTTGACGCTCAAGGCAAGAAGAAGCTTGAAGAAATCCTGAATTTGACGTATTCTCTTCGTCAGCGCGATTTGGAAAAGCGTTTGACGATTGACAGGGATTATAAACGCCTTCTGAGGAACGGAACGCCGAAAGAACAACAGGATTATATTAACGAACGCATGGCTGAAGACGACCAAATGTATCGCCGCAAGCTCAATCGTCTTCGCGACGCCTGGAAGAACATTCGGATGTCCATCGTTCAGGACATTGTACTTCTCGACGCGGTCTGGCAGCTGTTGGGCTTGCCGGAAAAGTCTGTGCGTCTGTGCGACGTCCTGCCGGAATACGATGTGCAAGAACAGCGCAGACAACGAGGCGAGAATCCGGAATTGGTCTATGACGGGGACTTGTCCAACGACGCGATCCTTAACAAGACGCATGAATTGGAGAATAACGTACATCTTCCTGGCGGAATGGGAACAATCACGCTCAAAGGCGAGATGAAGCTCAAGAATTACGGGAATTTCTATCGCATGCTTTCCGATCCGAAACTGTCTTCGTTCCTTTGCCTGTACAAACAGTTTGGGTTCGATTCCGTTGACTACGCCTACCTCGAACTTCAGGAGTTTGAGTACTACGATCGCGTACTGCGTCCAGCTGTTTTTAGAATGGTTCATCAGCTTGAGGCGGCAGTGTTGGAAAAGTATCCGGATTTGTCCAGGGAAGACGATCGTTACGTTGATTTTTGGAGCATTGCAGGCAAAGCAAATGGAGGGAACAAGTTCACTCAGATTTTGCTCACGTCGATTCGCAACGCCGTTTCACACCAATACTATCCGGAATTCAGCGTTCCGTCGGATTGGGAGGATCCGGATGAAATAAACGAATTTGCGCCGATGTTCAAGGATCAGCTTTTGAGCGTCAAGTCAGAATTCCTGAAACGACGTTCGGAGAACAGGGACGCATTGCTTTCAGAGACGATATATGACTACGCTCACGCTCTGTTTGAAAACGCTGTCGCCTTTGTCAAACAGCAGTCGTAGAGTTGTCTGCCTTAACAGGCGTACGCGATTTCGCCCCGTTTTGGACGTTTTCGGAAATTATCATGATTTTTGTAACAAACGGGAGCGAAATCGCGTATTTAATGTATGAAGGCAATTGTATTGCAATAGCGTATTGTTTCCATTCACTTTAGATAAGGAAATTTAATAATATGATTACCAAAAAGTATACCAAGTTGTTCCGAACCGCCCTGTTAAACAAAGATGAAAGTCGCATTGCTGAACTGGAAAAGGATATTCTTGCCGCCGGCGCTACGGCAGAAGAGATTGAGTCTGAAAAGCTCTGGGCGGAAACTGCGTATCCGTTGGTAGAAGAAGCTCTCGAACTCCGGGCGCAGGGTTACTTTACAGAATCTTTGAAGTTCGACGACCTGGAAACGAGAGCGAATAAAATTGGAATGCCTCTGCCTGCGTATTTGCGAAGTCTTATGCAGTCGGCGGCAATGATAGAACTGGAAGCCGCTCAAAAAAAACAAACGTATTCCAAACCCTATACCAGGTATGATTTATTAAATCGTACGGCAACTTTTCTTCTGACGGAAATTCGCTGGAAGGCGTCGTGGGGAAAGAAGGGTAATTCAGAAGTGAAAGCTCTTCTTAAAGAGATTCAGGAACGTTTTCCCGATTCTCTCGCTCAGGCGCAGGAGAATATTGAAATTGGCAGGACGATTTGTCAAGCTGGAAACGAAGCCCGACAGCTGGGATTGGGAGGAAAGAGCGAAGACGCCCTCGAAAAACTCTATGAAAAGCTGACTGAAAAGATTGGTCAAAGCATCAGCGATTATCAGAGAACCAAAATCAGGGAGCAGTACGATATTGGAATCGCGTCACGGGAACGCGAGCAGATGAATCATACGAACGCTGCGTCGTCAAAAATCGAGGCGGAGGCATTCATCATCGACGGCGACGATTCGTCAGCAAGCGGTTCTCTGGAATATTCAAATATTCACCCCAACTTCATTGCGACGTTGCCGCCGTCAAAGAAATGGACAATTCTCATTGATGAAACGGGGTCTGACTTTTCCAGCAAAGCGCAGAACGCGGACAATTCCAGTCGCGGACGAATTGTCGGCGTTGTTATTCCAATGGATTACTGTAATCTGCCAGGTTTGCCTGTCGAGTACCATGCAGTAAAAGAAAGTTATTCAACCATTCAGGATACGGTTGCCAATATAATTAAATCTCCCTGCGGCGTGTTAGGCATTACGCTTAATGGACTGCACACTCTTAAAGGCGATCTGTGGTATGTCGGGATTGAAACGCTGCTTGATACAATTTTGCGTTTGCTTCCCATTGACGGAGCTTCGTCTGTAACAGTTTATGTCGAACAGCGAACCCGGTTTAAACCGGAGATGTCGATTTATTTGGAGTCGACGTGTTCGGGTTGTTTGAATCGACTGTTTCGGACGTATCCTAACCGCGCAAAGCAGATAACGCTTACAGGCAAGTTTATCAAAAAGATAGAGAGCCCATGGATAGGATATGCAGACACCGTTGCGTTTTGCTGGGGCGGTTCTACGGTTTCAAAGATTCTGGAAAACTCTGGCTGGGTGAATTCCTGTCTGTTTGACTCCGATCCGGAACAATTGTGTAAAGCGATTGACTCGCTCCAGCGGCAAGATTCATTGGATGAACGCGAATGGGACGATCTGATCAGCCGTCGCGAATCCGACAACCCCAACTCGCTTGCAAACGCTTTGCTGAAAATACAGGGTGAAGAAGCCGCTGCGGATATATCGCTCTGGAACGAGTATCTGGAACACGTTCAAAGGCATCTCAATTCCAAAGCAATTGACATGCGTAAACTTGGCAAACAGATTGCCTGGCTGAAATCGTATATCCCAGACGAAGCAAGCCTTTCGCCTCGTATGCGATTGCTCTGGCTGACCACTCAACTGGCGCAAGCCAACCATCTTGGACAGATCGACATGATTACCCGGTATCAAAAAGAGTTTGAAGACCTCTGTACGATGATTTATCCGGAAGACGCGCCGCTGACATGTTGGACTTCCTTGCACGTTGCTGTGGCGTATATGAACGACTTCAATTTCAAAACGGCGTATAACGTTGTGAAAGATTGGATTGGCGTTGACGAAGCCATTCCGGGACGTCTGTATTATGGGCAGGTGTTATCAACCATTGGTCAGCTTAACGCTTTTATCGGAAAGCAGGACGCTGCTGTGGAAGCGTTCAATTTGGCTATCGATAAATTTGAAAAGCTTACCAATGCTGATGATATGAGAGGAAACGTCAATCAGACGTCTTCATACAAGGTAATTGCCATGATGGACTCTGATCCCGTTCCTGATAACATGACAGCGGAAATGGAAAAGTATCTTGGCAGAACGCTTTCGGAAGCGGCAAAACAGTTTGCCGTTTCAGACGATGCCGGCGAAAAATATATGCATCACGTCTTTCTCCGGTATCTTGTTCACGTCAACGCCCCTGAACTGAAGCCGATTATCGAAGAATATCTGTCACATAAATCAGAGTGGAAAACCGGATACGGGCATCCATGGGAGCTGATTCAGTTCTATCGCGGGCTGCTTCAGACGGACGCTGATGAAAGAAAGACTTATCTTGAACAGGCGTATGATCAGGTCGCTCAAACTAACGACGGTACGCTCAAGGTAATCGCTTGTGTGATTCTGGGTGGATTGTACTCTTACGATTCCACCCGAAAAGAGGAATTGACCGCTTTGACACAGAAGGTTATCGAAACGATGCCGTTCCTGGGCGAGGCGCGCGTTACTGCGTTAAAGAATCAGCTGGAAACGCCTGTCGAACCGCTGGCGATTGCTAAAGCCGTTCTGCCGTTTAACTTCAGATAGTTTTTAACGTCTCTCGTTCTCTCCGACCCCGCCGCCGATGAAAGGGCAGGGCGTTCGGAGAGAACGGATTCTATTTACTCAATCAAGAGGTTATTCCAGCTTGATTTCGACTTTCTCGCCTTGACGCTGGAGTTCGCACTGGTCGTACGAGCCGTAGAAATCGCAGTTGTTGTCCATCCAAACGGTGAACTTATAGATCTCTTCCGGGGTCAGCTGAACTCCGTAATGATCCGTCTTTTTCGTTTCCGGATTTCTGAGAACGTTGCGGTATAGCGGGCTGCGGTTTGAACCGAACTGCCCCGGGAGCGTCTGCGGCTCCGTCCATCCGGCGTTATCGTAGAAGAAGCAGAACCGGCGCAAATTCTCGTACGAACGGGAGAAATGCCCCTGTTTGTTGTCGGATAAATCAATCGACGCCGCTTTGTTCATCTTGTCGGCGTCAATGCCGGGCTGATTCTTGTCCGTATTGGCGCCAGCGTGACATTTAACGCATTTGGCGTCTAAAACGGGCTGAATGAGCGTTACAAAGTTCATCGGGTTGGTTCCCTCGACGTCTGGCGTGATGTCGCTGGGGGCGCGGCGCATGGCAGACGGGATTCCCGCCGGGCGATTGGCGCGTCCAGAATGACGGTTTTCGTGACAGCCCTGGCAGATGAGCTGTTCGCCCGGGTGAACGTAGGTCGCAGAACGCATGCCTTGTACGGCAACGCCGTTTTCGTCCAGCGCCTGGAAGTAGACGGGAACGTCAACCGGCAGATTGAAATACGCGCTGCCGTCGGGATCGACAGGAACAGTTCCGAGAACCTTTCGCGCGCCTTTTTGCGAGCCGTATCCGATTCGCGGGTTGTCGGCGTAGGGCGTCGTCTTGGGCAGAACCTGAACGATTCTCAGCTTCTTAATAACGGTCTTCGAGCCGTCCGGCTGATTGTAGAACGGGAACATGGTGTCGTAGACGTTAATCAAGCCAACTTTTCCGGTTTTCGGAATGTCTTTGGGGTCAATCGGGACGTACTTTTCGCCCGGCGCCAGCGGTTTGCCCAGCAGCGTGGCGTGAGTTACGATGTTCTGGCGTTTGCGCGGACGAATCGGGATTGCGTCGCGGCAGGAAATATCCGGGTCGCGATAGAGCAAAACCTTGTTGCCGTAGCAGTCGAGCAGATAAATGCCGTAGTTGTTCGACTCGCCGCCGTTGCTGCGGGAGAACGCGTCGTAGACGCAAATATAGAATTCTTCCGACAGCGGCCAGGCTGTGCCGTATGCCTGCGGGTCTTCGCTGTGAGTGCGTAGTTCCGATTCCATGTACGGCTGATCCGGCGTGATTCGTTTGACCTGTCCGGGCATGTTGGCGTCCGGCTTGTTCGGGTCGATTAAAATCAGGCTGCCGTAATGCTGGGCGTGATGCCCGGTAGCAGTCGCGATGATCTTTTGCGAACCGGGAATCGGGTGAACGTCGCATTCAAAGTGCGGACGGTTGGCTTCGATGCGGTCGTAGTTGCCCTGAAGAACGCGAGGGTCGCGCCCGTCGGGAGTGGTAATCCACGGGTGGTGCGCCTGG
>JAFSMW010000096.1 GCA_017447745.1 Thermoguttaceae bacterium | reverse complement strand
GGAAAACCTTTTTTGAAAAAAAGGTTCTTCCCCTCAAACTCCCCTTTCCAAAAAACTTTAGTAAAGGGAGAGAAATATCGTATTAGAACAATCAATCGGCGAAAATCCGTTTAATCCGTCAAATCTGTGTACGGACTAACCCGGAAACGAACTGAGAGCCGCCTCTCCTCTTGACACAGTTCTCAAAATACGCTACTCTTAGGAGCTTTATTATAACCCGAAATCCTGTAAACAGGGGATACAATATGCTTCGAATTACCCGATTCCTGCTTGCCGCCGCCTTAATTGCCGCTGCGTTCTCGGCTTACGCCGTCGATTATAGTTGGGACTATAACCCCGACGGAGCGTTGGGCGACGTTACCTACGACAATATCACGAATTTCCTGTATCAGACGACTGAAAACAGTCTGAAAATCACCGTGATGAGCAACTGCGAGGCGACTTTCGGCAGTAAAGGGCGAAACTTTACTATATATAAAACGTCTGCGTCCGGCGCGATTGTTCAGCGGGCGGAGTTAGGAGAAATATCTCTGCAGGCGACTGGTACAAACGCTCAGCTACAGTTTGGCGGCAACGGAGTCGTCTATCTGGACGCCGGTCTCAACGGCGGGTCAGGCGCGGACGACGAGTGGGAGTTTCTGTCCGGCAAAACCATGACGACCGACGCGGACCTGTTCTTCCAGTCAGGCGGAAACGGAACTGCCGGCGTAGCGGGTCAGGACGCTCTCAACGGCGGAACGGGCGGAGCGGGCGGAAAGTCCGTATTCACTTTTAATAAAGGCTCTGCAACGTTTAACGGCGTAACGAATTTCGGAGGCCGCGGCGGAGCGGGCGGAGCGGGCTCTGTCTCATCGGATAAATACTACGCCACAAAGGGCGGCGCAGGCGGAGAAGGCGGAATTGCCGCCTGGACGATGACAGACGGAGAGGTTACGTTCAATAACGTTACCTACTTTGGCGGCGAGGGCGGTGCAGGCGGAAACGCCGGACTCAACACAGCCAATAACGTCTATGCGGAACACGGCGCAGGCGGTCTGGGCGGAAACGGCGGAATCGACGTCTCCGGCGGTACGTTCACCTTTAACGACACTGCTTATTTAGGCGGGACGGGCGGCTTTTCCGAGTACGCGACCGGCGGGATGGGCGGCGACGCCGTTATCTATCTTTCCGGTGGCGAGTTGACGTTTAATCAGGCGTCCTATTTGGGCGGCGCGGGCGGAGAGTCCGTTTACGGAACAGGCGGCATGGGCGGTTTAGGATACATTTCCGCCTCAGGCGGAACGCTTAACATTGCAGCGGGAACGCAAATCGGCGGTACGGGCGGCGCGACAATCGGTACAGGCGCGGCTGCCGGCGCCGGCGGAGAAACGGCGGTTTATCTTACCGGCGCAACTGTTACATTGTCCGGAACGAATTCAGATCAAATTGTCATCGGCGGACAAGGCGGAATGTCTCGATACGCTGCCAACGGGGCAGGTGGAAAAGGTTCGCTTCTCATTTCTGGCGGAGAAGTCAGCGCCAATTACGTAACAGTCGGCGGTTTCGGGGCTGTTGCTGGCGAATACAATCAGTCAGGAGCGGGCGACGGCGGCGAGGCTGTCGTTCGATTTAACGGCGGAACGGCGGCGCTGAACAACGTTCAGTTCGGCGGTTCCGGCGGCGATTCTGTCACAGAAAAAGCGTCTGCGGGAGCAGGCGGAAAAGCGACTGTTACATTCGACAACGGCTCTAACGTCTTGACCAACGTTCAGTTTGGCGGACGCGCTGGGACGATCTACAGCGATTCGCTTACAACCAGAACCGGCGCTGCGGGCGGAGAAGCGGTTATTAAATATCAAAACGGAGTTGCCCGGTTTGAAAACGCTGTCTTTGGCGGCAGCGGCGGAAACATCGTCATTTCAGAATCCGGCGCTGCGGCAGCTCAAAGTTTGACCGGCGGCGCAGGCGGAAAGGCGACCATTACTGTTGCCAACGGCAGCGCGATTTTTGACTCCTCCACCGTCTTTGGCGGGTTTGGCGGCTCTGTTACAGACGATTACGGCGACGCTGTTTCAAACGGAAAAGGCGGCGCGGGCGGCGACGCGGTTGTGAATATCAACGGCGGCATTACGACCTTTGCCGGTCCTGTTATGGTCGGCGGCGCTGGCGGATACGGCGCGACAAACGGCGCTGGCGGTTCCGGCGCGATCAGCATCACAGACGGCATGCTTCGTCTGGACGCCCCCGTTCTGGTCGGCGGTCTGACGCTGTCCGATCTGGAGACGCTGTCGATTGACGCGTCCTGCCGAACGTTCGACTACAGAACCAGCTCCGGGCAGGGAACTGTTACAATGACAGGCGGCATTCTCGTCGTCTCTCAAAACGCCTTGCTGACCAGCGCCAACGTCAACAGCGCGTTCAAGGCGTCTGGCGGGTCGATTCTGTTCAATATTGACCCGAACGGCGGCGAGAATCAGCGCATGGGCGCTATTGTCATGCCGTCTATCGTAGTAACGTCAACGGCTCAGCTGGGCGTTACAATGGACGAATGGCAGGAAGGGAAATACACGTTCGATACAACCAGCCCCGTTCTGGTTTCCGAAACGTCCAACGCGATGAAAGTCGATTCCGATTCCTTCGACAGCCTGTTCTATACGCTCGAAACGTACCAGGGCGTCGGCGCAGACGCCAACAAATGGTACTTGAAGTCCGTCATTGTTAAGAATATGGACTCCGTCTGGGCAGACGCCGGTGAAACGGTTCAAACGCTCAACGCCGCGGTTTTGGGAGAAGAAGCCCGCCGCGACGTCAACAATATATTCTTCCAGTCACAGAATTACGATCAACTCAACTCGGCAGCCGACCAGTTAGCCGGCGCCGCCTACGCCGACGCGATTACCGCTCCGCTGCAGCGGCTGACAAGCATCAACCAGATTGTCATGGCGCAGGTCATGCAAGTCAACGGGATTTTCCACGCTGGATACGTCTACGACGATGCGTATTCCAACGTCCGCTTTTTGGGGGAAGATCAAGGGATCCTCGCCAATAACAAAGTCGCGCCCTGGGGCGGATATTACGGCGGGAAATCTACAACCAGCGCCAGCTTGGGAAGAACCGGATTCGACAACGACAGCAACGGGTTTATCGTCGGGCTTGACCTGCCTGTTCAGGTCTTTCGTCTGGGCGGATACTACGCCTTCGGCAATTCCTCTGTAGATACAAGCTCGCTTTTGGCTGGCTCGACGCACATTAAAGGCAAGGATCACCTTTTTGGCTTGTATATGAAATGGAACGCCTTGCTGCTGTCCGGATACTGGGGTCTGACGGGGAACTACGGTTACAGCTCGTATGAGTCCACGAGAGCGCTGAGTTCCGGCAACGCGCTGGCGTCCTACGGCGGCAGTCAATGGGGAATTTACTTTGAACGCGGCTGGTCGCTGCCGATTTGGCTCTTTAACGTCAACCCGCACCTGGCGCTGCAGTACGAATCAATTTCACAAGACGCATTCTCCGAAAGCGGAACCAGCTCGCACTGTTTCGATTACCAAAAACTGTCGCTCCATTCGCTCCGGGGCATAGTGGGACTTCGGGGAATCATGAACCTCGGGACGTTCAAGCTGACTCTGCAAGGTTCTTACATTCGAGAGTTTGGCGATGGAGAACCCGCAATTCACGCTGTTATTGTAGAAACGGGAGACATGATGACCGTCTACGGACTTGGCAACGGGCGCGACTGGTTCAACGGCGGGGCTGGCGTTACACTTTGCCTTGGACAGTTCTCCCTGATGGCGAACTACAACATCATGCTCAACGGCTCGACCACGTTCCATTCCGGCATGGCAACGCTGAAATACAAGTTTTAGAGCGTTTGCCAAGTCAGTCCGTTCACGGATTTTGGCGTTCCGGGGTACCCGGAAAAACTCACGCAAAGTTCGCAAAGAAATTAAAACGGACGCGAAGCGTTCAACTAGAACCGCGTAGCGGTTCAATTTTAATAGCCGTGGGTTTTAACCCACGGACGGAAAAAAACGATAAAATAATATCGTCAAATAACCTTTTTCTTCTGTCCTCAGAAGGAGGACGGAAGGAAAAGGAACTGAAACGATTAGGCAAGCCAGACTGCGTAAGCCACTGGGATAATATCGATTTTCATCGATTGGTTCTTTGTGTTCTATGTGTTCTTTGTGGTTCAATACTTCAGCGGACGAAATGCCCACTCTTTAGTTGACATCCAAACAATGAGTACTCAAATACCGAATGATCCAATAAAAGAACCCCTATACAGGGCAATTATCCAAATAAATTATCTAAATAGCAGTAAATGTTCCAAATAAATTATCCCAATGCCGAAGAATTATCCAAATAAATTATCCTAATACCATGAAATGATCTAATAAAAGATCCCAATACTGGCAAATGATCCAATAACCATCTAAATATAATTGTAATAAGGAGATACATTAAAACACCAGTCCAATATCGAGCAAAAGATCCAATAAAAAGATCCCAATACCGGGCAAAAGATCCAATAAAAGATCCCAATAACGAAGAATTATCCAAATAAATTATCCAAATAGGGGCTTATTTGAACCCAATGGGGTCTTAATAGAACCCGAAGGGGCTTATTAAAGGATTAACGCCCAAAGCTCTGTTCATGCTAACAGCGATCCTTACAGCTCTATACCAGCGAGAAGTTTATCCAGACGCTTCTCGCTAACGGGAACGCTTGTACCGAGTTTTTGAGCGAAGAGGGAAACGCGGAGTTCTTCAATCATCCAGCGGAACTGGACGAGGTCGGAGGATTCCTGACCGGCGAAGCGGAGCGACTCGCGTTTTTTGCAGTAGACGTCCCAGTACCGCTGAACTGTTTCCGTCGCCGCCATGTCCCGAGTCATCGCCCCAGCATTGAGACTGTCGAAACGCATGACAATCGCCTTGAGGAATCGCGGGTAATACTGAAGCTGTTTGATCGGAACGGTAACGAGGAATCCGGGTTCAAACAGAGCGTTTAACTGCGTCAGCGCGTCCTGTTTGGCGTACTCGAATCGCGACTGGGCGGGGACGGCGTCAATCTTCAGCAGCGCGGCGTGGTACGATTCCCACAGCGAAGGCAGAATCGCGGCGGCGTCCTGAACGGCGTAGCCGATATTGTCACGCGTCTGTTTGACCAGGGCGTTAAACTGCTCCTGATTGCGCGGGAGCGTCTTGAACGTGAGCTTGTCTCCCAGAGCAAGGCGCGTCATAAAGTCTGCGATAGCGGCTTCCAGCGTCTGATTCTTCGTCCACGTTGCGGCGTAAAGGCGCATCTTTTCGATTCCTGGCAGATGGCGCGCCTGAATGTTCAAATCGCGTCGGCAGGCAATCTGAACCAGACGAACGACGCCCTGAAACGTTTGCTCTCGGGCGGATTCAAGGGATTGCGTCAGCCGGATTTGGACGCTGTCGCCGGCGTCGATTAAAGCGGGAAAGGCGTAAATCGTCGCAGACCCGGATCGGACTGTTACATTTTCCGGCAGATCGCCGAACGTCCAGCCCGTCAGCCCGTCCTGTGTCCAAGCGGCGTCGGAATACGATTCCAGCTGCTGACCGGTCTTGTCGCCCAGTTCGGCAATCAGAGCGTCCAGGTCGCGATTTTGAGCGACTACCTCGCCGTTGGCGTCAACCGCCTGAACGTTGATTTTCAGACCGTCGTCCATGCTCGACAAGTCAAACAAGGCAGGCGTTATCCCCTGACCTCCGCGCTGGCTAAGCCGCCGCGCGACTTCTTCCAGAAAGTTCCCCTGACCGAATTTCAGCTCTTTAGCAACCCACGCAGCGGTGTCTGGAGCGGGCACCAGCGCCCGGCGGTAGCTTTTCGGTAGAGACTTAATCAGCGCGACGATTCTCTGTTCCAGCAAGCCCGGCACGCCCCAGTCCAGCTCGTTTTGTAACAGCTGATGAGCCGCCTGAACCGGAACCTGAACGGAAATCCCGTCGTCAACCTCGCCGGGATGAAACGCGTATTTCAGCGGAATGTTGAGCTTCGTTCCCTGAAACGTATCGGGAAAGAGCTTCGACAGGTCGCCGGACGGGAGTTCCTGCGCGGTGAAATACTCCGCCGTCATAACCAGCGACGCGTTGTTTTTCGGGTTGGAACACCATTGCTTGAGCGTCGTTAAATCGTAGACGTCGGCGGGAATGCGCTCGTCGTAGAACTCGTATCGCTTCCATTCCCCAATGAGGAAATCCGGACGGCGCATTTTCGCCTGAAGCCGTTCCATTTCCTCCTGAAGTTCCCGGTTACGAATATAGAAATTGAGCTTGCAGTCGATGTCGCCTTCGACCAGCCCACGCTGAATCAAAAGCTGACGCGATTCGACAGGATTGATTTTCCCGTATCGGACTTTTCTCTTTACGACAATCGGCAAGCCGAACAGCGAAACGTTTTCCAGCGCAACCGCCGACCCGGACGCTTTCGACCAGTACGGATCAACGTAAGATCGTTTAACCAGATGAGCCGCCATCGGTTCAATCCACGCGGGATCGATTTTCGCCGCACAGCGCAAAAACCGTTTGGACGTCTCGACCATTTCCGCCGCGACCAGCCACAGCGGTGTCCCTGTTACAGAATGATTCTTTTGGGCTTTGCGGTCTTCGTCCGATTCCTCGCCCGGCTTTTCCGTCTTCTTTTTCAGACCGCTGCCCGGCCAGAGGAAATACTTCCCGCCCGAGGTCAGGTATTCGCCCGTCGGCTGTTTGAACGCGATATTGGACAGCAGTCCTGTCAAAATAGCGCGATGAATAGCGGACGACTGCTCTGCCATCAGCGCGTCGGAAGCCGTCGTTTGCGGCTCTGTCTTGCCCGCTTTCGCCTTTTGCTTGTTGCCGTTTGACGAAACCTGCTCTTTGAGCTGTCGATACAAGTCCGCCCATTCCCTCATCCGGTTGGCGGACAGGAAATTTGTGTAACAGACTTTTCGCAGCTGAGATCGCGACAGCTTGTCCCGCAGGTCAGAGTAGAAATTCCAGAGTTTCAGCAGAGACAGGAAATCGGACTCGGGACAGATGAATTTTTCGTGAGCCGCGTCCGCCGCCTGCGCCTTTTCCATCGGACGTTCCCGCGGGTCTTGCAATTCCAGCGCGGAAGCGATTACCAACACGTCTTCCAGACAACCTTCTTCCTCCGCCGCCAGAATCATTCTGCCAATTCGGACGTCGACCGGCAGCGCTGACAGCTTTCGCCCCAAAGACGTAATGTGACGCTTGTCGTCCAGCGCGCCCAGTTCAAAAAGAGTGTTGTACCCGTCGCGAATGGCGGCAGACTTCGGCGGGTCAATAAACGGGAACCGTTCCAAATCGCCCAGCTTCAAGGCGACCGTTTGCAGAATTGCCGTCGCCAGGTTCGTTCTCTGAATTTCCGGGGTCGTGTACTTGTCACGGGACTGATAGTCCTGTTGAGAATACAGCCGAACGCAGACGCCCGGCCCGACTCGCCCGCAGCGACCGGCGCGCTGGTCGGCTGACGCCTGAGAAATCGCCTCGATAGGCAGCCGCTGCGTTTTCGTCTTGGCGGAATACCGGCTGATTCTGGCGGTGCCGGTGTCGACTACGTACCGAATCCCCGGCACGGTAATCGACGATTCCGCGACGTTGGTTGCGATAACGATTTTTCTCCGCTTGGACGGCAAAAAGATTTTTTGCTGGTCTTCCGCTGTCAGACGCGCGTAAAGCGGCAGGATTTCCGGATGGTGGAGTTCCTCTTCCCGACTTCGCAGCAGTTTCGCCGTCTCTAAAATATCGTATTCCGTCGGCATGAAAACGAGGATGTCGCCGTAGCCTTCGCTGCACAGGTCGGAAACCGCCTCGACCGCGGCGCGCTGCCAGTCGACGTCTTCTTTCGCGCTCCGGTCGCTCTGTTCCGACTCCGGATCGTCCTCATCCAACTCCGGCGGGCAGTATCGAATTTCCACCGGATACGTTCGCCCGGAAACCGAGACGATCGGCGCCGGCGTAAACCCGGTTACGCTGCTGTACGTCCCGAAATGTTCGGCAAACTTCTCAGCGTTAATCGTCGCCGACGTAATAATGAGCTTCAAATCCCGCCGTTTCGGCAGAATCCGTTTTATATACCCCAGGAGAAAATCGATGTTGAGCGATCGCTCGTGCGCCTCGTCAATTATCAAGACGGAATATTTTTTCAGAAGACGGTCATGCTGAATCTCCGCCAGCAGAATCCCGTCCGTCATGAGCTTGATTTTCGTGTCCGCCGACGTCCGGTCGTTAAATCGGATTTTGTATCCAACCAGATTAAGCGGCAGCGTTTGTCCGGCAGCGCGATAAGAATCAGCCAGCTCTTCCGAAATGCGTCGGGCGATGCTCACAGCCGCAATGCGCCGAGGCTGAGTGTGCCCAATCACGCCTCTATGAGCCAATCCCATTTCCAATAGAATTTTAGGGATCTGCGTAGATTTCCCTGACCCCGTCTCTCCACAAAGAATTACAACCTGATTGTTGGCAATCGCGGAACGAATGTCGTCCCGACGCTGACAAATCGGTAAAGACGGGTCATAAAGCAACTGAAAATCAGGCATAGATTTAAAAAGGCAATAGGCAAGAGACAATAATACTATTGCCTACTGCCTACTGCCTCTTGCCTTAAATTACAGACCCATATTTTCGATAACGACTTCAGCTCCGGGGGTAAGCTGACGAATCTTATCGGCGATAGCCTTTTTATCGGCGCCTTTCTTCAGGCGGGCTTCGTACTGGGCAAGCTTTTCTTTGCGATGACGACGGCGTTTGATTTCCTTTTTGCGTTCACTGATAGGCATGGTAAATCCTTACAAAATGTTAATATGGTTGTTGTAGCGGGAGCCAGAAGGTCGACGCAGGACGGACCTCGTCCCGAAAAAGACCTCTCTCTGACGCCTCTGAATTTTACATAGGATTATATATTAAAACAGATTTTTCTATTTTGTCAAGTACCTAGTTTAAAATGGTAAAACGCGGAGTCCGGCTCGCGGCAGTCCCCTGCCGCACAACCGCGTTAGCGGTTGAATGTTTCTAGCCGTGGGTTTTAACCCACGGAACACAGAACACGCAAAATAGAATATCGCCAAATAACCTTGTTGAGTAAGGAGTGTATCGTATGAGTATTAAATGTTCATGTGGAAAATACATTAACGAAGAAGACGGGAAGACAGTATTGGTTGCGCATAGACTAAAAGACTATTATAAAATCAACCCGGAAGAACGCGGTCAAAAAATATATATTTATTTTTGTGAGTGCGGTCGAGCAATCGTAAGTGAACCTGTATCGGGAATATGGATACCATTAATGCCAGACCCCTTGAGAGGCAATCCTGTAGAATTTGAAGATGGTACAAGGCTTAAAGAAAAAACGTTTGTTGTAAGAATCGATAACGTCGAGGATATTGCGCTCGATTTATACAAAAGCGAGTTGCCTCAAGACCAATGGGATAATGAAACGGTATTCCATAGTTGGAAAAAACTAGAAGAGGAAAAACGCAACAGATACCGATGTCAGGCAAAGTTTCTTTTGGATAAATACCAAATCAACAGGGAGAAGCCGTATCTTTCTGAACTTCTCAAAATGCGAGATGAAGGAAAAGAGATTGACATTTTCTAATCCTCATAAAGAGCTGGTGAGGCGTTTTTAAAGTGAAAAACTGGAACGTTTATCGCGTCCAGAATGGATGCCATTTCTATAACCGTCGACTTTAGTCTACGGGCTGCGAAGCGCCCGGAAGAAATCTCACGCGGAGACGCGGAGGCGCAGAGGATGTTCGCGAAGTTCTTCTAAAAATACGCTCTTTGCATGGAACGACGATTCAAAACGTCGCAAATTGTGCATACCAAATTGACGCAGCCGGAAACGTCCTCTGGATGTAGCCCGTCCTCGGGCTACGTTGTCGGAACAAGAAAAAACTATTAATATTAACAACATGAAATATGCGTTGAAATTAATTTCGAGAATTTTTCTAAAAAATACTTTTTTCCCTGTTATGTTTTCTCAAAAAAATCGTTTATATAATTAGGTTCAACCGATAATGCGTATTTTTCGGACGAATCAATGTTTGTTACGATTGGAATGTTTAACCTTTTTCCGCTACAATAACCATGGTTGTCTTCGCTAAAACATTTTTCTGTTTGACTTTTTTGATTTTTTTAGTTGAATCAATTTCAATGTTTAACTGGTTCTATCGCATGCTTTCTTATTGGTTTAAACATGGCGTTATCTTAACAAAAGACAATAATAAACTTGATGTTTTTCTTCATGCTTTAGGCGAAGCATCCGCTATTTCTTTTTTCGTTTCTACAAATGTTTCCTTTGCGGGTTTTTGTTGGTGGGGAGCCTATGATGAATCTGGATTCGCTTGGTTTTTTTGTTTCCTAGTCTTCCTCATTCCTTTTGTTTTCTTCTCCATTTTTTGTTATAAAGGTTGTTCTGAGATTTTCAAGATGGAACAAGCTCAAAAAGAACGCGATTCAGAATCCATCGAACGTTAATTGAACGTTTTCGATATTCATTTTAGACGTTTTCATTTTTCCCGTGGGTTAAAACCCACAGCTATTAAAATTGAACCGCCTACGCGGTTCTAGTTGAACGCTTTGCGTCCGTTTTTTAAAACTTCGCGAACTTTGCGTGAGATTTCTTTTGCGGCTGATACAGCCGCGATCCAGCGGGTCTGGCGGGTTTTGCTGCGAAAGAGATTTTTTGGAGGCTGCCGCCGCAAGCGTTCACCAATTAATAACTTCGCGTACTTTCTCCGCGCCTCCGCATCTCCGCGTGAGATTTCTTCGGCGGCAGGGGACTGCCGCGAGCCGGCTCATCCGTGTTCGTGCGCGGTTCAAAGCGTAACTACGTTCGCTTCGCGAACTCCGTTACCGCCTTTCATTTCTTTGTGTTCTTTGTGTTCTTTGT
>JAFSMW010000095.1 GCA_017447745.1 Thermoguttaceae bacterium | reverse complement strand
GTTCCAATATAGACGTCGGCGACGTAGAACGTCCCGGTCTTTTTGCTCAAGTCGGTTTTATCGACAATCAGACGCTGCTTTTCGTGCGGCGCGACGACAATCGGGTCGAAACAGCCGCGCCCGGAGTTCTCATCCTCGTAGATTTGCAGTTCCGAGTCGTTTACGCGGAGCAGATAAATTCCCGTCTTTTCGCCTTTGCCTTCCAGCTGACGCGATACGAGAATGTTGTTTTCGTCAATCGGGAACGGGTCTTCCATTTTGGGATGAATCTGCTTCATGGCGTCAAACGAGCCGTAGACGTTGATTAAATCCATCGCCTGCGCCGGCCAGGTTTTGACGACGCCGTCTTTGCCTTCGATTCCCTTGGTTCGGTCGAGAATGCCAATCGCGCCCCAGGGCCTGTCGTGACAAGAGCCCAGCGTGCAGACGACCTTCGTCGTGCCGGGGATTTCGCGCGCTTCGAGGAACGCGCCCGGCGCCCCGGTGTTGTTTCCGTAGTAAAGCAGATGGCTTGTCCCGTCCGGGTTGGTAACCCAAAGACCCTGAGCGTCGCCGAAGTTGCGGTCGACGTATTCCCAGCGGTCGTAGATGATTCGCCCGTCGGAGAGGATGCCGGAATGCCCTTCAAAAAGCGTGCTGTGACCAATTTGAATCATGTTGGAGCCGTCCGCGTTCATCGTGTACAGGTTGCACATGATATGGCGGTTGCACATGCAGTATTTCGGCTCGCGCGTAGACGAGAAAACAATCTTGCCGTTGGGCAGATAGTTCGGGTCAATGTCCGACAGGTCTTTGCCGAAGGTAATCTGCCTGACTGTCTTGTCCTCAAGCGTCATTTCGTAGATATGGTAATCGTCCTCCTTGTTTTTACGCATGGAGAACAGAACCCGCTTGCCATCGTAGGAGATTTCCGGGTCGCGAATAATTCCTTCCGGACAGTCGAGCAGCGTCTTGACTTTCCCGCCGTCGGCGACGTCAATGATTTTCATCGCGGAACCGCCGGCAAAGGAATGTTCGTTGACTTCCCCGTTCTGGAACATGGTCGCGGTGTTGTGATGGTCGTTTCGATACTGATTTCGAGAGATAAACAGAATCGGATATCCGCCGGTGATTTGAGCAACCTGTTCAGGATTGGCGACTTTCTCCGGCTCCATCATGTAGAGATTGGAGTCCAGCTTTTCAAATGCAACTTGAGTAAACTCCGCAGACCGCGGCGCGTTGGATTTGATAAACAGCGCGCAGACGTCGTTGGCGCACGGTTCCGCAAACGCCGTCAGCTCAGTCCAGTCGGCGCATTCCTGCAGCTTGTACTTCGCGATATAGAGATCCGCCGGGCGGTTGGTGAGCGCCTTTCTGTAACATTCCAGACGAAGCCAGACCTTGTTGATGCCGCGATGTTCTTTCGCCGTTGCGGGATTGTTGGCGCTGGGCGGCAGACCCTGGAATTTAACCAGCGTCGTCCCGTTCCATTGATCCAGCCCAAACGTAAAGCGCGGGACGGCGGTTTCGCCTCCGCTGAATACGGTTATTCCCGCTACCGCTTGAGCGCTTTGGGCGTCGTACGTAACGCAGGCTTCAAACGCGAAGTTCCCTTCCGGCGACGGCGTAAACGCGACCGGCGCAGCGTTGCGGACAGCCCACATGTCCGTATTGGCGAACGCCGACAACCGGACGGACTGCGCTTGGTCTGTAACAGCGACGGCTCCGCGAGTAACGTCTGGAACCTGCGCCGTCCATTCGATTTTGTCAAACGTAAACTTCTGACCGTTGAGCTGAACCGCGTCCTGCGCCGGTGCGGACAGCGCGAACGTTAGGAGAGAAAATAACGCTAAAAGGGAGGGGGATCGTTTCATGATATTTTTGGGGGTTAGGGGGAAAGCGGGAAGTGGTAAGTGGTTAGTGGTTAGTGAAATGAGCGTTTTGTGTTCGTTATTTATATTCCGTGGGTTAAAACCCATGGCTAGGAACATTGAACCGCTAACGTGGTTCTAGTTGAACGCTTCGCGTCGGTTTAAATTACGTTGCGAACTTTGCGTTCTTTGCGGCTTAAATTCTCTTCGGCGGACTTACGTCCGCGATCCAGAAGCGTGTTCGGCTGCGTCGAAGTTTTTTAGCGGGGAGGGGAGCGGCAGGGGACTGCCGCGAGCCGGGCTTGTCCGTGTGCGTGCGCGGTTCAAAGCGTAACTGCGCTCGTTACACTCGCTCCGTTACCGCCTTTCAAAGGTTGGTAAACTCTATACGGAAACATAATTTCAGCGTTTCGGTTCGCCTAACGGCGAACTGCGTAATTCCGCTCGCTGCGCTCGCTTCATTACCGCCTTCCATTTACTGCCTTTCCTGAGACGCTGCGGCTTCGAGGATGGCTCGGGCGGTGCGGACGCCGATTCCGAATCGTCTGGCGCCGACGTCGTACATAGCCAGCAGGGTGTCGAGGTCGCGAACGCCGCCGGCGGCTTTGACTAAGCAGCGGTCGCCGACAGCCTGTTTCATAACTTCAATGGTGTGAACGGACGTCTTCTTTTCCGTCCAGCCGGTTCCGGACTTGACCCAGTCCGCGCCAGCGTCCGCCGCGGTAATCGCCGCCTGAGCGATCTGGTCGTCGTTGAGATAGCCGCATTCCAGAATGACCTTGAG
>JAFSMW010000094.1 GCA_017447745.1 Thermoguttaceae bacterium | reverse complement strand
CTCTTTTCCCCCTGCTTTTAGCTCAATTCTCAAGCAAAAATCGTTTTACAGCGAAAAAACAATACTATTCACGTTTATAATGTCATACTTTTCTCAAAAAATATCTGAAAAGAACCGTTTTAGGAAATGGAAACTAGATATGTCAATTAATTTGCTCCTCCCAATACAAGGAGAAAGAAAAGGTAAATTATGCCGCCAAGAATAACGGAAATCCACGCCCATGTTTTTGCCTTGTCAGCAGCTTCTTTAGCGGCTTGATAATTGCCAAAAGCAAGCAATGAATTCACTTTTGAAGCGTAAATAATTGAAACAATGCCAAAAGGCGGGCAACAACAAATCGTAGTTAAAATTGACCAAGCAAGCGGGGATTGAATGTTTGGACGAGGTCGTGAATATTGGTAACCGCCCTGATTGAAACCCTGATTATAGCCTTGATTGTAGCCTTGTCCCTGGAAACCTTGGTTGAAGCCTTGACCGTGAAAACCTTGGTTAAAGCCCTGACCTTGGTTAAAGCCCTGACCTTGGTTAAAGCCCTGACCTTGGTTAAAGCCCTGACCTTGGTTAAAACCTTGACCTTGGTTAAAGCCCTGACCTTGGTTAAAACCTTGACCTTGGTTAAAGCCCTGACCTTGGTTAAAACCCTGACCTTGGTTAAAACCTTGACCGCCCTGATTGAAATTTTGAGACATAATAAACTCTATTGATTAGTAATGATTCACTCAGTTATAAACCGAATGAAAATATATGGAAAAATCCATATCCAACAATGATTTGGCAATAATATCCCTAAATACTATTACACAAACTATCATTTATTATAATTATCACAGATTATAAAACAAGGGGGAAAAATATATTATTAATCAAAATCTAAATTTTCTCGGTTTACTTAGTTTCTAAACTTTCTCAGTCCTTATAGATAAACAACATCTGTTTTATGAGCGTCGTCGTTTTTTTAACGTTATATATCATTTCAAGTTACGCCATGCAGCATAAATCGTTCTCGCAGTCTTCATTAATTGCAATCCTTTAAATTCCTTGGGTTTTTAATAAAAATCTGTCAAGACGGGTTGAATTTATTACGGTTCCTTTTATAATGATTACAGGTTCATAAAAGATAAGGGTAATCTTTTGTCAGTGTTTGACAAAAAGACTTCCCAATTTAATTTACGAGAGCAAAAACGCTCTTTTGCAACAGAAAGGATTATCCATGAAACGATTGCTCATTTGCATCGCAGCGATTCTGTGCCTCGCTTCTGCCGCACATGCAGGAGAGAAAAAGACGCTGCTGATTATGCTTGACGGTCAGCGTGCTGACGCTATGTACACAGTTCCCACGCCCAACTTCGATTCTCTTCGCAACGGAACCTGGGCGGAAGGATACAAAGGCGCCTATACGTTCCAGTCGCATACCAACCTGGAATCAGCTCCGTCGAGCGCAACAAATCACGTTGCTATCGCTACTGGCGTAACAGCCAAAAAGAACGAAGTTTACAAAAACGGTCAGACGTTCAAAGGAAAGTATGACGTGTATCCAACGTGGATGCAAAGACTGAGAAAAGCCGATCCGAACATCGTATCCGTCTGGCTTTACAACTGGAGCGAAGACGGACACATTCCCGCAGACGCAACGTATCAAAACACTCGAGGCGGCGGCGTTGACGGCGACGTCAAAATTATCGACGAAACCATCCAGATTATTAACGGCACACTCCCTGACACGCAAGGCGTCAAAGACACAAAATGGACAAAAGGCGCTGACGTCGACGTGATTATGCTCTATCTGGATTCCATGGATATGTTCGGACATCGTTATGGGTTCTCCGTCAACAAGGACGAATACTATGACGCAGTCAAATTCTACGACGAAAAAATCGGGAAGATTCTTGACGCCATCAAGGGCCGTCCCAACTTCGCAAACGAAGACTGGATGATTGTCGTTACCGCAGACCACGGCGGGATCTATCGCACTCACGGCGTTGTCGGCTGCAAGAACTGCTATACAATTCCTCTGATTGTCAGCGCCAAAGACATCGAAGCTGGCAAAATGGCGGGGCAGCCGCAAAACTGCTGCTCGGCCGCGTATGTGATGAAACACATGACGGGTTCCGTTCCGGAAGAATTTGACGGATACATTCCTCAAACCGCTCCGGAAACGCCAGCCAACCTCGACAATTCGATTACCGACGTCGCTGAACTCAAAGCAGGCTGCCCTGCCAACGATTTCAGCTTTGTAATCTGGTTCAAGGCGAATGGCGCTCAGGAAGGCGACCCGGCTATCGTTTCCAATAAAAACTGGGTAAGCGGACGCAACCCCGGAATCGCATTGGCAACCTTCGACCTAAGGGGCGAACCGGCTCTTACGCTCAACTTTGGCGACGGCAAGAATCGGGACGACTTCAAACCGATGTTCTATAAGAACAACGAATGGACGTTTATTGCTGTAACCGCTCAAAAAGGCGGCAATGCTATGTTCTTTGTCGGAACGCAAAACGGACGTCTGGCGTTCGTTTCCGACGACATTTCCGAGATTAAATCGTTCTCGTCCAATCTGAACTGGAACATCGGCGAAGACGGCACAGGAAACTATAAATGCAAGCTCAACGGAGAAACGAAGGGGTTCCAGTACTGGTCCTCCGTTTTGACCATCGACCAGATTAACGAGCTGTACAAAAAGGGGCTCGAAGAAAAATAATTTTCGGTAAAAGACTGGCAAGCCGCGGAGTTATCTTGCGGCTTCCATTCTTCTCCCAATGGGTGCGTTCAAAATTGGGGGGCATGAAAAAAGGAAATGGGTTTGAAAACTTTTTGTAGCGTCCAGATTTATCTGTTCTTATCCCCACGTCTTTAGACGTGGGAGAAAAAAACATTCAAAATAATCGTAGCCCCCAGATTTATCTGGGGGACTAGGGCGAAAACTTTCCTAAACGCTTCACCCCCTTACCCCTCCCAATTTTTGTTGTCCTTCCCGCCTTGACAAAAACCTTTTTTTCGCTATATTAAATAACGATTTGAAATCAGCGTCTCCATAGCTCAATTGGATAGAGCAACGGACTTCTAATCCGTAGGTTGCAGGTTCGATTCCTGCTGGAGATAAATTTCGCCCTTGCAGTTCCTTGCAGGGGCGTTTTTGTTTCTTGCATTACTCCTCTTATAACATCTTTATGGTCAAGTGCAAGCGAAAAGCCCCCACTATCGTGAACGCGAATGGTTGATATGACTTGATAGATTTGTAATGCTCAACTGTCAACGATATACTAGAGCCTGCCGCGCGATCCCTAATCCTGAATCTTCGCAAACTTCGCTATCAATTCGGCAATTCGTTGAGCGTCTTGAACTTCGTTAAACCGACCAAATGAAACGCGCAAGGTTCCTTTGGAAAGGGATTCCGGCGCCCCAATAGCGGATAAGACGTGAGAGATTTCCGTCGACTGCGAGTTGCACGCAGCTCCCGTCGAAACGGCACAACCTTTCAAATCGAGAATATGCAGCAAGCCCTCTCCTGACGCTCCTGGAATGGAAAGGCTTACCATGCCTGGCAGATGGTTTGACGCGTCGCCGTTAATGACGACGCTAGGAATAGCCGCCCGGAGAGCGTCAATAAACGTCTGTTCTATACAGAGCAATTTCGCGGTCGTCTGATTCATCTGCTCAACGTTGAATCGCAAAGCAGTTGCCATGCCGACGATTCCAGCAACGTTCTCCGTTCCTGCTCTGCGCCCGCGTTCCTGCTGACCGCCGTTGAAAAACGGGGATATTTCAATTCCATCACGAATATACAGAAATCCAACGCCTTTGGAACCGTTGAACTTATGAGCCGATGCCGAAAGTAGGTCGACACCCAGCGCGTCAACGTCAACCGGAATATGCCCGACAGCTTGAACAGCGTCTGTATGAAAGACGATTCCCTGACTATGCGCCTGTTGTGATAACGACGCGATATCCTGAATCGTCCCGATTTCGTTGTTTGCCATCATGACAGACGCCAAAACCGTATTGGGAGTAATCGCTTTTGCAAGACTTTGAGGGGAGATTCTTCCAGCCGAATCCGGCGACAAATAATCAACCGTACAGCCGATGCGTTCCAGAGCTTTACAGGAATTGAGAACGGCGTGATGTTCGATTTTTGATGTTACAATATGGGGACGGCGTTCCCAATTTTGGAACGCCACGCCCTTGACCGCCCAGTTGTCAGATTCCGTTCCGCCGCTGGTAAAATAGATTTCTGACGCCTTCGCGCCGATACACGCTGCGATTGACTCTCGGGCGTCCTGAAGGGCATTTTTGGCTTTTCGAGATAATGAATACAGCCCCGATGCGTTGGCGTATTCCTCTTTGAGAAACGTCTCCATCGCCTCGAGAGCTTCCGGCGCCAAAGGGGTTGTCGCCGCATTGTCAGCATAAATAAACGCCCTGTTTTCGCTCATGAAAATAACTTGCAGCCTTCTGCTTTGAATTCCTCGATTTTATCAACCAGATCTTCTTCAGAGCATTCCAAATACTCCGCCATACAGGTCAGACACCGATATATTCCGTCTTTAACCTCAATATCGAGGATCTTTTTATTAAGAGCGATTACGTCTTTAGGAAGAGCGGAATCGCAAAACCGGCAGTACTTTTTTTGAGGGGGCATTATGAGACGTTTTCTTATTAATTATCGTATTTACTTTTGATTGAATAGGCCGCCAGATTTTTCCCTCGAAATTCTTCGGGATCGATAATCTGAAGTTGATTTCTGATAATGCGCCGCATTTCAATTGCTGGATAAAAGCACAAGCGCTTAAATTCCTCAATATTGATTTGATCGGCTTTTGTAACATGCGGGAAAAACAGTTTCAAATACGCGGTGCAAATCCTGAGAATAGCTTGCGTGTCTCTCGTATCGGCATTTGAAGGATATTCTATCAGTTCTTCAATTACGCTTCTGTAAAGAATACACTCACTTTGACTTCTCATCAAGTGCATAATTTCCGAAAAATATTCGGTATTAAGCGCCCAACCGTTAACTTTTAAACGTTCAGACATACGGGGAATTTGATAGCCTTGTATAAACCCGTGAAATCGGTCAAGCAATGCAGATTCTTGAAATACTGTCGGTAACGACCTGAACATATTGGCGCTAACGTTCATATCGTTTTGAGGAATATTTCCTAAAAGAATGATGCCGGCAGAACCGACAACGTGCTGATCGCCAAAAGTGGCTTCTCCAGCTTCCATATAGGCTTTTAAGGCGCCTTGCATTTCGCTGGGATCAGGAAAATGAATGGACTGTATTTCGTCCATAGCAACAAAGTCGTTGTTTTTAACTAATCCATCCTGCTTCTTTTGGATGTCGTAGAACAACTTGGCGCGAGTAAGCGACCCGCCGCTAACCAGCCAGCCGTATTTCCCGATTGTTCCAAAAAGATAAGATTTCCCAGTCCCTTTTGGCGCCAGTTCAATCAGGTTAAGACGTGGTTCGATAAACGGCAGCAGGCGCGTTAATACAGTATGCTTTTCGACAAAGTCGTCGTAACCATCTGGATTGTAGTCAATCGCCCCTAACAGGATGTCGACCCATTCTTCAATTGTAAAATGAGATCTAGCTTCTCGATAAACGTCAAGATTGACCGTGTACGGACAAAAGTTTTTGAATTTAACGAGGGTAATTTTCCCTTTGGGATTCTCGCCTTTTGATGGCGGAAGATACCCCAGTTGAATTAACCCCCATCCGCCCGACGTGTTAATAACATCGTTTTTAATGCGATTCCAGACGTATTCTTCAATCAACGTATCGGAATGTTGAATATCCAAATCGGAAATAGCAAAAGAAAGGGAGTTGCTGGCGATATTAAACCGGATGTCAATTCGAGCAAGAAATTTTCGAGATTCGCCATACGACCGGGCTTCGTCTGTTAGCGTCAACTTATCCTCTTTTTGCGGAATAATGGTTTTGACGTATTGCCGCAGGCTATCGGTATCATTGATCTTTCCATCAACGCCGGCTTTCTTTTTGAGAATCCAGTCGCGCAAAAAAGCGGGAATGGCAGCCTCTTTGAAGGTTGTCATCAATCTCTGATCTTTGTATACCGTTGTATTGGGGAAATAGGTTCTTAATTTCGTTTCGTCTACCATGATATTTACAAATCAAAATCTTTATCTTCAACAAATTCTGTATTGCTGGAGGCAGATTGCACTTGTGCAGAAACTGTCTGCTTGAATTGCGCGCCTTTTCTGAAGACAAGGAAAGGAACCAGAACTTCTTCCAGGGTCAGCCCGCCATGACATTCGTTATATTTGGCGCCGGATTTCGAAAAACGGTTATACCCTTTTACAACTTGCCAGGCGCCGTCCAAACTTGTTATACAACCGGAAGGCGCTTCAGCGACAGAATCTTTACTCGTATACCGCCAATCGTTAAAACCGTAACCGGCAGCGGGTTGAACGGGCAGCGTATTTGCCAGAGCGTTATTGTAAGCGATTACCGCCAATCGAGTAGAACCGTGGTCAGACGTTAAAATAACGCGTTCATAGCGTTCCAAGGCATTGACAACTTTAGTCAATACGCTACTCGCCAATCTGTCAAGCATCGCGACAAAATTGTTTTCATACGGAACTGTAACGTGCTTTTCCTCGCCGTCGTGAATGGTATTATCAAGAGATTTATCGTCGATTCGTCGATCTGGATCCCAAGTTGTCTTGTTAAACTGAGTTGAGGTCGGAAGATTGCAAAAGCAAATCTGCGCCTCTTCCAAGCCAATATGACGATTTTGGAAAAGAGCGACAAGCAACGGAAGAAATTCTGCAGACAATGCGTCAACCAAAACCAAACCGACGCTTTCATCTTCGATATAATTTTGAAGCAACGCATCGCGTTTTTTCATACCAATAAAAGGAGGGTACGTAATATCAGCCGCTCGCTGACAGAATTCTTCTGTAATGCAATTTTTAATTTTTAGCGTTCGATACTCTGTAAAGTAGGAATTCAACTCCGGAATTGGGAAATTATATGCGGAGAGATACATTTCCAAAAGCGGATAAGACTTCAAAACAGAATCTGGAATGGACGCCTGTTCCATCGCGCCAATACGGCGAATCATTTCGCATTTTTCTTCTTTGGCGTTATTATTAAGCCATGGAGCAACCTGTTCCAAAGAATACGATTTTGCCCGTTGAATAAACTGATTTATATCGGCGCTAAGCGGTTCTACGCCCAAACCGGCAATGCCCTTTTGACGCTGTTCAATAAAACTTTCAATCTGACTTTGCGTCGGTTGTGGGTTAAGATAATCGAGTTGTTGAGCAGAAAGAAAATCCAATGGCTGACACACATAATATAATGTAAAATTGGAATGGTCAACCTCGGGATTTTGCATCACGACGGAAAGATAACAGTTCGGGTCGTAATTCATACGCAGAGCCCAAAAGAGCAGTTCCTTTTCAACGTCTGAAGCGTCGTTAATAAACTTGGGCAGTTTGTCAGACGATTCCTTCACGCCCTTGGGAAAATAGCGTTCTCGAATGAACCCATAAACGTCTTCCGGGTAATCTTTGGCATTTTCAAATTGGTCGTAAAGCCATTGCAAAGCTTCGTCAGACAACTCGACACACAAATCATGCCGTAATTTGAAATAATCGCGCAGCGTAAACGCCTGTTCAATTGAATCTTTTATCCCAGAAAGCGGACGGTCAGAAACCGGTTCAACGCCAATGTAAATGCGTGGATCGGAACTCGAATGGGCAACCGTTCCCGCTCCGAAGTCTTGCAGCGCTTGTCGAAAATTGCTATACAGTATTCCGTGAAAATTCGATAAATATTTCTTATCGACAACGGAAATCGTCTCCTCCTGATTAACCGAATCCTGGGAATTGCTGAATTGGTCGCTTAACGAAAACATCTGATTGGATTCTCGATAGCGAGGATTATTAAATACCCGATCTACGTTGGAGTCAAATTGATTTACAAAAACCCAAACGTGTAATTTTGGATCGTCCAACAGACGCTTTATCTCGTCATAGACGCTGCGGCATATTTGAGCATTCCACAACTTCAACAACCCGTTGACGCCTGTAACGTAATAGATTTTTTGCCTCTGCTGTTCGTTGGGACTGTTTTCCAACTCTTTAATATGCGTTTTCAGGTCGGAAAAAATCGCGGCAGGAGCCGGAAGAAAACTGTCTTGCGTGACAAAATCGCCGATACGAATCTCTTCAAAACATGGATTTTGCGATAAATAACTACAAAGCTTATTTAACGCTGAAGTTTGTTCAAACGCGACAATGCGAGACTGTATGGCAAAATCGATACTGCTGGCAATTGCGTTATTAAATTCACTAACGTCCATTGGCGTCCTCCAAAATCTTCAATCCAATGTCGGGATACTGTTTGATAAACTCAAGCAACATGGCTTTAGCTTGATTAGCGTCAAACGACTGGGCAATAGTAACCGCCTGAGAGCTGAAATTCTCTTGATAGGAATTACGGACAAATGCTTCAATTTGCTCTGAAAGTCGTTTTGGATTGTTAAGCCATTGGTTGGGATTGCTGGAAACGTTACTCGAAAGATATTCAAGCAGTTTGTCAGCGTCAATGCCAATCTTTTGATATTTCGCTGGCACAACCATTTTGAGAAACTTGTTCTGCAGTTCCCTTTCATCATTCGAAAAAGTGATTTCCTTTAATCGCTGTAACGCCGCTTGAAGCCGGTCAGCTTGATATGCAGCCGGATTCTGGACGATGGACGTCATTTCTGACGCCTCTTCGTCGGCGTCAAAAAGAATGTTAAACGGCAAACGGTGCGATTGGCTCCATGCCGAAGGCGTGGGCGCTCCCGTTTTCTTTTCCCACAAAGCCTTGATTTGAGAACCTACGGATTCTTTAAGATACTCGTCGATTTTCTGACTTGTCGTAGTGCGGAAAGCATCGTCCGGCAGGTTCGCCTGAGAGCCTAATCGACTATAGATTTCCCTGACGTCGCCGTCCCCTAACGTTTCCAATTGGTTGACAAAGAGTTTTTTCAACGTATCAATTTGAACCTTAAACGACGGGTCAAAGAAAAGGATTTTTACCTGATCTTTATAATCCTGCAGCGCTTGAGCAAAGTCCAAATATCCGGAATCGCCAACGTCGGCGTTATTAAAACGGCTGATCAAATCCGAAATAGCTGGATAATCGCCCGCCAAAACGTCAAGCGAAATCTTATTGTCAGTAAAGAACGCTCTTTCCAACCGGTCCTTGGCGCTGGAATACGGAATAAAGGCGCTTTGTCCGATAAACTCTTGCACCAATTGAATAATTTGATATTGGGCAAAGACAATGTTAAGTTCTTTACCAATATCGCCCTGTTTCCAAAGCCAGCTTGACGTCTCGGCGCAGCGGTTTTTAATCGTCTGACAGTACTGACAGTTTTCGTTTTGATCTCCAATCGTAAGAGCCAATTCGCGCAATTCCGGCTTCGCTTTATCGACGTGCTGTCTAAACGCCTTATCAAAGACGTCCGGATTGACGTACTTTTGAATTAGCTGCGGAATGCCCTCCGTTTTCATTATTAATTCACCTGAGGCTTTAATAAGTTTGGACTGGCTGTTATTCTGATCGTTTTTAGCAATAGTCATCGCTTGACAGATTTTGTCAAGGATTTCGGCAATAACTTTGGCGATATGCGGCTCTTCACGCTCAGCAATGTAGTCCTTTAGAACCCATAGCGGCGCTTTATTGGAAATCTGCTGCAAACGTTCGGATATTTTACCCAAAACAGACTTGAGGTTAGCGTTGGCTTCCCGTTCGATGCCAAACATAGTCGATGCCGCTTCAAAAAACGCTTTTTCTTCGGGAGAGATTCTGCAGACATATTTTTCATTATCGTCCGAGCCTTTTCCTTTGTCTTGAATAGCGCTTACAATCATTTCTGTTAATATCGCAACGTCAAGCTCATCAGATTTCGTTCTGTCCGTCCATTGCAAAGCTCGTCTGGATGTATCGAGCCATTCGCTCATCGCCACCCCCATAATAAACGCTGTATAGGGGACGTAAAGCAACCCAAAGGGCGGTTTAACTAAATCGGCAAGAATCTTGCGTATTGAACACTTTCCTGATGAACCATTCAAGGCGTTCTCGAGTTTCTTTTTACAATGATCGCGCAATTTCGTCAGCGGATGGTTAGGATTGGCGGCAAACCATTCTGGCGTCGCATCAATGCCTTTATTTCCCAGCGATTTCAAAACGGCCTTCTGTGCGCCCTTCCCCGTTTTCCTCAATCCTGCTTCTGCCCAATCTTTAAGAGACTTGATGTTTTCTGTTATCGCTGAAGGGTTATACTCGGACAAGTTGTCGAGGAAACAATCAAACTGTCCTCTTAAATACTCCTGAAGGTAAGAAATAATTGTTGTCCAATCCTTTTCAACGCAGTTCTCGACGCCGTCGGGCGAGCAGGAAAATATTTGCAACCGTTGAGTCGGCACAAAAAGGCGTTCTTTCCAGTTGTCAAATATCATTGACGCATGATGCCTATAAGGCGCTTTAGATTCAGCGTCGTTAGCTTGACTTGCTCTAGCTCGATATTCGGCGTATTCATCCCAGTTATTGGGATCGTACGTACAGAAATGGATATCCGGCGTTACCACAAACAACATGCGTAAACCCATGTGCGTCTTTGCCAGCGATTTTGCCATATCGGCAGCTTGGGCATGCTGTTCCCAATTAGGAGAGATGATAAACTGAACTAAAACTCTATTGTCATCAGGACCAAACAGATCTTTGGAAGCCTGACAGGTTTGAGAGACTCTATCCGGCGTTGAACACCGAACAATAAAATGGAGCTTGTCGTTATTGCGAAGCAAAACTTTATCAGCCAACGCCTTGGTCAATTTAATTTCGTCATTGCTCTCAGGATCTTCGTCACAAACATATTTTTTGAAATTACTCAAAATCTCGTTTTTGACTTCACCGATTTTATCGGTGTTGGCTTCTTCCCTAAAGATATAACACCGATCGGCAAGAATTGAAAGACAATGCTTCGTTTGTAAATCCTCAAGACATCTTCTAACGTCGACAATGCCGGGATCGCCATTAAAACACTGTTCCAGATTTCTGATTGTTGGCTGAATGAGTTCGATATCCGATTTCTGGGTGGTCATACTATCCAACAACGAGTAAAGCAAAACGGCTTTGAAAACGCGTATTTCATTAGCGTCAAGCGTTTTGGATTTACGATTAAATTCCATGCGAATATTGTCGACGTCTTTGATAACCCCTAAGTCGTCGCGTTCAACAAAGTACGACCAAAGGTAATCGACCGTTAAATATTGTTTTCCATTTTCGTATGGTCCGCCCTGAGCCATAAAATCCTGAAACTCAGTATGGGTCTGGTTGCCTTTGAGGAAGCTAAACATACTCCGCTGGTTAGAGCCGGTCATGGTTGCCAAAAACTTGAGCATAACCGCCGTCATCGGGTGAATAGGCATGACTCCTTCAAAAGCGTCCTGATTGGATTTGCACTCCTCGTCAATTTCTGCCAAATAGTCTGTAACGATCGGTTTAACTCTTTTCCAGAGCGCTTTGCGTTCCCTTTCCCAGTCTCCTTCCTGTCCGGGCTGGACTTTTAACGCCTGCCCCGCCAAAACAAGCGCTGTATGAGTCGGCATATCCAGCGAACAGAAGTCAAATCGTCCGTTGATTTTTCGGGCGCTCTCCGAACCGGCGGCAAGATAAGATTCAAGGTGCATGTGCGTTACCGGCAAGAGATAGAATTGACCCTGTTGAGCCATGTTGGCTACCTCTTGGAAGGTGGTAAGCTGATTGCTGTTTTGGTCGACATACGTCGAAAATTCGTCCCAGATATAAAGAATCTTGGGAATATTGTTCGTCTTGAGAATATCGGAAACCCAGTTGCGAAAGCTGTCTACAGAAATCTTTGGATAATAGTTCATACGTTCGCATACGAGCATAATATCGTTAACCAGTCCAGAGACGAGGGCGTCATTACTCAGTCTTTTTTCCAGTTCATTAACTGTTTTTATGTCCGCCGACAGGTGAATTAAGTCTTCCTGCATGCCATCGCGGGTATCAAAAAAGAGAGTCTCAACTTTTCGAATCTTCTCCAACACTTCAGCTAACTGCCCCACAACGGGAATAGAACCATCCCGTTCTTTCAAAGCGGCAATAATCGATTGTTGCAGGCGAACTAAAAATTGTTCCGGTCTCTTAATTCCGTCCGCAATGGAATCGTAAATCACGAGCGGTTTTTGTTCCCGAAGACTCCACAGCGTTGCACGCACCGATTCCGGAATGAGCTTTTTATACTCTTCGAGCCACTCTTTAACGCGGGTGGAATCGTCCGTAAGGAGCTTTTGCAGAACTAAAACCGCATGGCTTTTACCGGTTCCATAGGAAGCCGCCAACCAGACTGATCTTGTACCTCCGTCAAGATTGCCTAGCACAGTTTGAAGAAACCTGACAAACGATTCGTGCGGATAAAAATTCTTCCAGTAATCCGGCGTCTCGTTAATGCTTTCTTTGTCCATGCATGGCTTGAAACTTTTATTGACGTAAAAATAATCCTGGTATTTCATGATTATATCTGGAGGTTAAAGGGAATTAAAGGAAAATGCGTTGTAACGGATTCGACTTGACGTTCAGGCGCTGTTACTTGAGCGCCAAATCGACTACGTCGTCTAAAGTCTTGTCTTGAGGGAATATTTTGACCTCGTCCAGTCCGAGCGTAAACGAACAGGCAATAAATTGCGGATTAGACAACGACAACCCCAAACAAATGCCTTTGAGTTCGTCCGGCGTCATGCCGAAAGCGATAAGCGGGGAGATGTATGCCGAATCGAAATCCGCATTCATCATTTCGCTGATGGTAAACGACGACCGTTTGGCGGCAGCGCCCATAACATAAAGCGAATACAATACTGCCAATTTGTCAATTGACCGAGGAATTCGCGTCAGCGCGACAATCCGCTGACCTTTCTTTTCCAGCTTCACAAGAGCTTTACCGCCCTCTCCCAGCGGACTGGACTTGAACATGTTAAGAAGCGCCTGCATACCACCTTTTTTAGCAGACGCCGTAGTAATTTCAGATAGCAATTCTCCAATTTCTTCGCTGGTATAATGGACGTTAAATTTCAGCGAAGCGGCAAACCACTTGATCAACGGAGCGTTGTTCGCCAAAGCAATCCAGATCATGTCCCATAACGTTGAATCGTTTGCGCCCTTTTGGAAAGCGTAATCTAACAGACGGCTCGGCGTAAGCGTTTTAGAATCCTGAGCAAGCAAGGCTTGACGGAACCAAAGACGCGCTGAATCCAACATTGGACCGCCCAGAACGCCCCGTTCTGCCGTTTGCAAAAATTCTTCACGCATTGTGGAGTACATTTCCACCCAGACTTCTCTAAGACCAAAATTTTGATAATTAGCGATGCTTTTCAACGGGGTGTCATTGCTATTCGGAACCATGAGCGATTTATACCTCCAACAGCCACGGTCAATGTCGTGGCATTTAAGACAATGGATGCATTTGGAACTGTCAACCGAAACGATGTCATCAGGAAAGCTCAACGCTCCAAAGCGACATTCCGCCTCGCATGCGCGACAGCCTACGCATGCGATAAGTTTATTGATTATCCTTTTAAGCTGATTCTGTAACGCCGTTTTCTGGATAGGTTTAATATAACTCAATTTGGCGTGCAAATTGACGATATTGCCATTAACCAGGTCGTATTGCATTTCGTATGAACACGACGATTGACTGGGGTGTTTGCAAGATAACAGGAAGGAATTATCGCAGAGTTCTTCGATCGTCCCTATTGTTTTACACCACTGGATAAAGGCGCTCAAAGGGGCGTTAACTCCATTAAAATATAAATTCACCCCCTTTACAACTTCTCCCGGTATGGGTATTCGATTCTTGATTTCCAATCCATTCCTTCGCGCTTGCCAGCCAGACGAGGCTAAATATTGCTGAGCATCGTCTCTTGAATCAAAAAGTTTAAGAGTTGAATCTAAAATAATATCTTGATATGGTTGAATGGAACCTGGAAAAGCTTTATCTACAAACCAAGCATACTTTTCAGAAGCTTTGGGACAATATATGCAGCCGACGCGCGGAACGCCGTATAGATAGGCGGTATTAATCGGCAGGTTGTTTGCAAATGTATACAAAAACAACTCTTGAGCGCCCCAGGAAAGAATCGGCATGGCGTTTACTTGGGACGCGTTTTTAACGCCTATCCCAACATCGCCGTCGTATGAATCGCGAGTAATACTTTCGTCGCCTCTAATGCCTAAAAAAGCAAGCGTATTAACCGCTATTAAATTAAAATGTTCTTTTAATTCCAAAATAACAGGCGACGCTTTATGAATTGAGCAACACCAGTCTAAAGTTCGAGACGGCGGACCAAACCTTCTCCAGTTCTCTAGCGCCGTCGTTCTGGACGATACTTTAATAAAAGAGCGATGAGGATAAAGCTTTTGAATTGTTTCCCACATTTGGTACGTGGACGGCAATTCCATTGTCGTATCAGAAAAGATCACGGGAATAGAAATGGGCAGCGCTTTATCACAAAGGTCTAATAAAACAACGGAATCTTTCCCGCCGCTAAAGGCGATATACGTTACGTCAGAAGATCGAGAGTATTGGTCGTATATCTCCTTAATTCTTTTAAGGGTGTAAATAACAATTAAATCCAGAGCCTGTCTATTAGCTATAACCATTCCGGCGATGTCCACCGGTTTGAGTTTTTTAATACGCGTTAGATATTCAATTTCCAGCGGTTTGCCTTGTTGTGTTTTATGTAGTCTTGCAACTTCACGCCCGCTGTAAATGTAGACGTTATTTTTCGCCCACATAATCGGAGCTGTAGAATTTTCGTCGTACGAAAAATGGTTGTTAAACCCCAGAAGGTTTAACTCTTGGGCGTAAACGGGACGTATCTCAGCTGCAACAAACTTGCCCGCTTGCTTAGTGAGCTTATACCCTCTCGTTTTAGCGTCCCATTCGTATTCGTACATTTTACCCTTCCTTCAATAACTCTTCAAGCTGTTCGACAAGTTGATCTGTTTTTTTCATACGAATTCTATTCTGTTTCAGGAAATCTACAGCTCCGTCAATAGATGCATTAGAACCATTTTGCTGTATGTAACATTTTACCGCATATTCGACAAGGTCGTTTGGAATTGATATGTTGTTAGGAATCAACAACGCTGTAACCTGGTAAGCATTTGGATCATCGTTGACAATTACCAAATCGTCTATCAATAACGACGAAACGCTCGTAAGAAGATATTCGTTCCATTGCCACAACCTATCATTAATCCGTAATTCCGGCAATTCCTCAAAAAAAGAATCGGACAATAATCCTATTGATAAAAAGAGACGCGAGCCGAGTTGATCCGTCAAACGTTCCGCAATTGCGTCAGCTAATTTAGGACTAAAATTGGATTGTTCTTTAAATGCCTGGATGCCAATCCAATGGTCAATATCCAAACGAATAAAATGCGGACGTAAATGTATAAGTATCAAAGATGATGCGTTACAAGACCCCGTTTTCTTTTTTGCGAACTCAAAAAAGAGGTTTTCATGAAAGACGCCGCAATTGGGATACTGTTTTTTGAATTCGTCATAAAGCTTAATCGAGCCTGTGGACGTTTCCGGTACAAAACGGGTTTTGGTTCCCCATCTATGATTGACTTCGCCAGCATAACAACGTTGAATAACGAACCTAAATGCAGCGTCGTCTGTCAAATCGAATTGTTCACGAAACGCGCTTTGACCGTCTTCGGATTCTAAATCGTAATATTCGTCGAGCTTGGCGCCAATAGTTGCAAGCGTTGCGGTTCCGCCATTTGATTCCAACTGAGCCACCGCTTGAGTAAGAGCTTCGGAAAAGTCGTCATCTAAATACAAAGAATCTATCGTTCGATAATAGGATACTTCGTCCCATTTGTAATTAACGCGAAAGACGTCGTCAAGATATTCATTCTCGTCGTCATCTAGATAACACGTCAGTATATCTTCGTCCAGGTGCGGGAATTGACTGCACAATTCAAATATTGGCACAGCGCAATTACGCTTTTGCAAATACTGCTTGATCTGTAAAGAAATGTCTTTGTCAAATTGCTTTTCTGACGTATTTTCAGACAAGCAAATACTGTATTTGCCTTTTTCTTTGGGCTTGCGATTCCCTTTGTAAACGATTTGAACCTTTTGTTTCAGCCTTGGATTTATCTGTTTATCAATAAAGATGGCTAAATCTTCGTTGTCTTCGCTGATAATGAACTTCAAGCGATAGCGGAATTTTTCCCGTATAATCGACGTCGCCACTGCCCCATACTGTTTGATTTGCTGGTCAATAAAGTCTGTCATATCGTTGAGCGTCGATTCGTCAGCAATCTGGCTGGGCAGATAAAACAAGCCTTTAACGTTCAGGCTTTCAAATAAAAAGCGCTTCAGTTCGTCAATGATTTTATCGGTGCATTGAACGCCTGACGCATTTTCTAAAATGTTTTTGCTTATCTCTAATTGAACGCCTTGCGGAAAGTTTTCTTTGATAATTTGTAAAAGCTTTTGCAATTCCGGAGTCAATTCCGGCGGATTTTTCGTCAGTTCCGCCAGCGTCTGCTGAGACGATGAACCGCTGTTATTGTCTGTTTTCAAATTGGGAGCGCCTACTGACCCATTAGCGACTCCGGGAATGTATTCTATACGAACTTTCGTCAGCTTGATATAGCAATAACCGAGGAAAACTTTCGCTTTCCTAACGCAATCAGTAGCGTCAAACTTTGTTTCAACCCATAGCTCGGAACCAATTGGATACGGCTGTAAAATATCGGATCGGTTACGTGAAAACAGAGGTCTGTTTTTACTCTTAATGCCGTATTCCTCAACCAAAGAATTGAAAGAAATCGGTTCGTTCTCAGACAGATACTCTGCCGTTTTGGTAATTGCTTCTCGCCAGAGCGTTAATTCAATTCTATTGTCGCCAATTGTCATTGCAACCGGCTTTGAAAACTTCAGGTCCGGAATGGGAGCGTCTAAAGTGAACGAAAGCGTTTCACCTTCCGGCTCCGGTTTCTGTTCGTCTGCTGCGTCATCGTTTAGCTGAGAATCAGAACGAATGCTATAGAACAGTTGTTCGTCTTTCTCTTCTTCCTGGATGCTGGAGCCGAATCGGTCGTCGCTCAAGGCGTAACTGATAATCGTCTCATTTAACGACGGGTACCGTTGGCGCAGCTGGGACATCGGAACAGGGCTGCCCGTCTTTTCCAGATAACTCTCAATTTGACCGTAAAAGTTTTCGCAGAATTCATCTGCCGTTATCGATTCCGGTAGGCATACGCCATCGTCTTCAAATTCGTCATCGTTTTTGACTAAATAAATGGCAATTTTCTGATCCATTTCTTTAGAGACGTACCACTCAATGAACTCCAGTAATTCCTCGTCGTCGCACGCGTAATCCAATTGATCCTGAAATTTATCGCGAATAACCGACAGCGATACAGCTTTGTACTGGTCAATATTTAGAGTAATAAACGCCGCCATTAATTTGACCGTCGATTCGTCTGCCAGGCGCAGGGGAACATAAAAGACGTTGTCCGCCTTATTATACGCCAGAATCATCCGAAGGTCGTCTATAATATATTCATCACAGCGTACGCCCGAAGCAAGTTCTATCGTTTCTACGCTATCCAAATCGTCAAGATCAATACCCTCCGGGTAATTCTCTTCGATTGCATCAATGAGCTTTTGATGCTCAGGCGAAAGAACCGGCTCGCCATCGTCAGTGAATTCCATGCCGAGATCAACAAAGTCGTCATCGTTGGCGAAGTCCCATTCCTTGTCGTTCTCGAATTCCTCTGACTTACTGTCATCGGCGCTTGGAATATCGTTATCTTCGTCTGATTCGATAGATGCCGTTTCTGTCTGAGATTGTTCAGACGCATCGTTCTCGACAACCGCGACGTCTTCCAGTTCTTCTTCCGGTTCCGTATTAAAATAGGCGGACTCAGCAGGAGTAGTATTATCGGAATTTACTGCGCCTTCTGGAATGTATTCAATTTGAACCTTGGACGGCGCTATATTGGTATATCTGATAAACAACAACGCCTTTTTTACACAGTCTTCAAAACTGAAATTCGTTTCAACATAAAGGTTTGAGTCAATTCTGCAGGCTTTTTGAAGGTCTGAACGTTTATCTGAAAAAAGAGGGTTGCTGCTACCTTTCGGACCGTAATTGTCATAAAGATATCGGCGAAAAGACTCTGTCTCGTTCTCATAAATATATCTTGTCGTTTCTGAGATAATGTCTCGCCATTGTGAAACAGAACATCTACGACTATTTATTGTAATAGAAACAGGCTTTGAAAACGCCAAATCTGGAATATCGCCGTTTAGTGTAAAATGGACGATGTGGGAAAGCGACTGTTCCGGTTGAGCAACTTGAGAATTAACTTCATCCTGTTCGTCTTCGACTTCTTCTGGCTGAGAAAATTCTGATTCATCGACGTAAACCGGGATTGTTATCACAAACTGACGCGGCGACAAGCGGCAGAACTGAATGATATGGATAATATTATGAATTATGCTTTTCGCGCTTAAATTCAGTTCAGCATAAAAACTCACTGACAACTTAAATGGATCAATCAAATCGCCAATGTTGTTTGAAAACATCACGCGCCGACCGAGAAACGTCTCTTCCAGATTCTTCAACGCCTTAAGATGTCTGGGCTTGATGTTCATAACGTAAACGCAGAAAAGTCGATAGACTTTGCGCCAGCTGTTGACATCATACGAACATTGCGGCGTTTTGAAACGAGTAGGTTTAGAATTAACAAGTTCAGAATAATCCGGCAACTCGGCAAATGTGAATTGTCGAGTTTCAATCTTTGAACGGCTGTCGGAATCTGAATTCCCCATTTCAGGATTTGCCGAGCTTAAAACAGCTTCACTATTCAGAGCTGAAAACAAACAAAAAATATGTGAACAAAATGTAATTTTAAAATCTGAATAACTGTAACAGTTATTCAGATTTAATTTTTAAATTATACAATATTAATTAAGAGTTTCAAGCCCCCCCACTGAGAAAAATGCTTGTTCCGATATGACAGATTCTGTCATACCTAGTGCATTCTTCTTTCCCTAAAAAACAACCCTCGGAGAATGACTCCCCGAGGGTTGGGATTTCAAAACGTTATAAGAGCAATCTTACTTTTTGATGTTCTTTCTGGCAAACTCCAGAACGGGTTTGATCGGCAGAGCGTAGGTCTCAACTCGACCGGCGCGGGCGATGTTGAGTCCAACAACTTTTCCGTCCAGATTCACCAGCGGACCGCCGCATTCTTCCGGACGAATAACGGAATCGTGCTGAATAACCTTGTCGTATCCGCTGCGGCGCTTGGACATACCGTTCATCTCGTTGGGCTTGTGATGAGCGCTGGCGGTGAGTTCAATTTCGACGGTTCGAGTTTTGCCTTCAGATTCAATTTCCATGGAAATCTTGTTGCCGATGTCGAACTTTTTGAATTCGTTTGTACACTGATCAGCCGTATAGACAAACGCGCCGTTGACTTTGACGATTCGTTCACCCTTCTTCAAACCGGCTTTGGCGGCTGGCATGCCGGGGACAACGTCGCCGACGTAAAGTTTGCCGTCACGCTCTTCAAGCAAAACGCCGACAATGGCGCGTTCTTTTGGAATCGCCAGCGGCGGAACGCTGATAACGCCCAATCCGGCAAGACCTTTTTCAACGCTGGGCGTCAAAACCCAATGACCAACTTCAATAGGGAACTCTTCGTCGAACTGAGCAACTTCCAGATTCTTTGCATCAACTTTGAGAAGCATCAAATCCAGTCCTTCGTCAGTAGCGACAATTTGCGCGTCCATCGCCTTGAAGACAATTTTACCTTCATTCTTTTCTGCAGCGACAAAGCAGGTAACTTTCTTGGTCGTGTCAATACAGTTAGCTTTTGTAACAATCCAGCCGTCAGAATCGACAACCGTTCCAAACGCAACGTTAGCTGCGCCATGACGAATGCCTACCATTGTGGGGAGAATGGGTTTGACGGTTTGCAGGAAGCTCAAATGATTGATTTCTTTCTTGGGAAGAAGCGTATGGTTGCACATCTGACTGGCGACCATTTTACCCCAGTATTCCAGGAAAATCTTTGTCGGAACGTGGAAGTTCTGAGCGGCGTTTTCCGAAATGCGGCTGTTGATTCCAATGACTTCGCCCTTGAGATTGAACAACGGTCCTCCGGAGTCGCCGGAAATCATAACGCAGTCCGTCTGAATAACAGTGTCGGAATCGCGAATGACTTCGCCCAATCGCATTACCGGCGGGCGTCCTTGACGATAACCAAGCGGGTGACCGTATGCAACAACCCAGTCTCCTTGTTCCGTTGTGTCTTTACGATCGATTTCCGCAAACGGATATTCGCCCGGATCGGTTATCTGAATCAAGCCGGCGTCAACCGGGTTCACTCCGCCGAGAGATTTGGCATTGACAATACGACCGTCGGAAAGAATAACTTTGGCGTCGCGTCCAGCCATGCCGGAAACATGACCTGCCGTCATGATCAAACCTTCCGGATTGACAATAACGCCAGAACCACTTGCGTTGCCAATAACAATGCCAACAACCGCAGGCGAGACTTTCTTATTTAGCTCGTCAAGTTTCTTTTCGAGATCTTTCAGTTCTTTGATATTCTGAGCCAACTGTTCTTTGGTAACTTCAACTTTGATTTTACCACTTTCCAGCTGTCCCGGAGCCATATTCTTTTTGCGCTCTTCTTCAGCTTTCGCTTTAGCTTCCGCTTCAGCTTTTGCCTTCGCTTCAGCTTCGGCTTTCGCCTTTTCTTCAGCCGCCTTCGCTTCCGCTTCTGCCTTGGCTTTCGCCTCGGCTTCGGCTTTCGCCTTTTCTTCAGCTTCGGCTTTCGCCTTTGCTTCGGCTTCAGCTTTTGCCTTCGCTTCAGCTTCGGCTTCAGCTTTTGCCTTCGCTTCAGCTTCGGCTTTAGCTTTTTCTTCAGCCGCCTTTGCTTCCGCTTCCGCCTTAGCTTTCGCCTCGGCTTCGGCTTTCGCTTTTTCTTCAGCCGCCTTCGCTTCCGCTTCCGTCTTAGCTTTCGCCTCAGCTTCAGCTTTCGCCTTTTCCTCAGCCGCCTTTGCTTCCGCTTCGGCCTTGGCTTTTGCCTCAGCTTCAGCTTTCGCCTTTTCCTCAGCCGCCTTTGCTTCCGCTTCCGCCTTAGCTTTCGCCTCAGCTTCAGCTTTCGCTTTTTCTTCAGCCGCCTTGGCTTCCGCTTCTGCCTTGGCTTTTGCTTCTGCTTCTGCCTTCGCCTTTTCTTCGGCTGCCTTGGCTTCCGCTTCAGCTTTCGCTTTTTCTTCAGCCGCCTTGGCTTCTGCTTCGGCTTTCGCCTTTTCTTCAGCCGCCTTGGCTTCCGCCTCTGCTTTCGCCTTTTCCTCGGCTACCGCGGCATCATTATTCTGTTCCGCCTGAGCAGCTTCCTGCTGCGGAGCTGGTTCGTCTGAAATTACTACATCAATGGGAAATGCAAACAATAACAATAACAATATTGTCTGCAAAGCTAAAAAACGTTTCAAAATACACCTCCAATATCAAAGGTTAAAATGGAATTGTTTTACCTACTTTACCCATTTTAGTTTACTTTTTCAAAAATGCGGTGAAAATTTTTGAAAAAATCGGATATTTGTTAAAAATAGTTTGTTTGTCGTATTTTTACTGATTGCAATGATTGTTAAAATCGTCAAAATTGAATATTTGCAGAATATTCTCTTAATAAAGTGTTAGAAAAGAGGTCTTATTAACAATTATAACGATTTTTCTATAACTGCTTTTCCAGCTGGAATCAGGTTGCCGTTTTTTGTTTTAAAGTCTTTTGAGCCAAAGTTGACTGTTACCATCGTTCCGTCGGCAAAAACCGTTTGCTGAACCGTACGGTCAGGCGAGAGAATCCGATGATCAAGCATTTCGCTGCGACCGGCGCTGCGCCAGACGTTCTCGCCGAGCTGATAGCTCTGAACAAAGCGGTCTTTGTGTTCCAGCCAGTACTGATAGGTAAACATGAACATGGGTGGGACGCCATAGAGCGTATTGAACAGGTCGCGTTTATCCCACAGCGAGGGCAGCTTATTATTATAGTCGCCCCAGTACCAGTACGAGACAGTGCAGTCGTGATAAACCAGTTCCCACAGCGGGAGCCGATATGATTCCCCCACCTGGAATTTCGCGACGCGTTCGGGGACTTCGTCCCAAATTTGAACCATGTTCCGCCCGGCTTCCGGGATTCGATAGGGTCCCAGACTCATCATGCCCTCAAAGAAATCGCAGTACGGAACAGACGCCTCGTGCCCGGTTTCCGCACCGCAGACGAGATTGAATTCCCTGCCCATCAATCCCAGCAGACGCATTTTCCAGACTTTGCTTTCGGTTCTGGTCATGGGATGGTTGGGCGAATAACATTCGCGCCAAGGCGATGCGGTTGTCGTATCGATAAACCGGGCTTTATACGGAATGGTTTTCAATTCCTGAGAAATACGTTTACGCGCGTAGTCGGGAGCTTTGGAGTCGCACAGAACGCCGCAGGGAATTCTCGGCTTGGTTTTGTCTTTTGGCGTAACTGTCCAGCCTTTAATCCAGACGCCGTTTTTGTCGAGCATGATATCGTTCGGCCAGGCTTCTTTGATCCAGCCATTATGCCAGCCGGGCAGTTCCGGCTCACGCGACGGGTCCATAATATCCTGATAGATGTCGTAGCGGCTTGTCAGTACGCCGGGCAGTTCGTTCATCGCCTTGATTTCAAATTCGTTCCCGCCGCCAGACCAGAGAATTCTCTTTAATCCCGCCGCCTGCATGTCCTTGACGAGCTGAACTTTATCGGAGGTTCCGCCCATGAACCAGACGTTGACTGCGCCGATGAGCCGGTCAATGCCGTCTGCCAGAGCCGGGTTGCACCCGACAAGGTCGGTTCCTGATTGGACGTGGGTATCTTCGAATCCCGCTCGTTTGGAAGCAAAACCTTGTCCACTTCCCCGTG
>JAFSMW010000093.1 GCA_017447745.1 Thermoguttaceae bacterium | reverse complement strand
CAGCTCCTGACGGCTGCAAATAAAACCGTTTCTCCATCTTTGTCTTTTACGAACAGATCGGCGCTCTGTTTGACCAGCCATTGAACCAGCTCCAAATTACCGTCATCAGCAGCGTTAAACAATGGCGTTTGTCCTTTATTGTTTTTGGCATTGACGTCCAATCCGCGCTCAACGAGCCACCGAATCAGTTCCGAGTTGCCGCGTTTGGCGGCATAATGCAAGACGGTATTTCCATCGTTGTCGATTGCATTAATGTCCAACCCCTGTTCAAAAAGCCATCGAACCAGTTTCAAATCGCCGTTTTCTGCGGCATAATGCAACACAGTACAACCGTCGTTGTCTTCTGTGTTAATATCAACGCCTTGCTCAACAAATTGCTGAACCAGTTTCAGATCATTTTTATCGATAGCATAATACAAGACGTTTCTTCCATAATCGTCTTTTGCGTTGATATCCAATCCCTGATCCAGGAGCCATTGAAACAGTTCCCAATTGTCATTCCAAGCATTGAAACAGGAGTATGCTCCACGACTGTCTTTTTCGTTGACGTCCAATCCCTGCTTTACAAGCCATTGAACCAGTTCCAGGTTTCCTGATGAAAGGGCTTCCGACAAGACGGTATATCCAAAATTGTCTGTTACATCAACGTTGATTCCCTGCTCAACGAGCCATTGAACCAGTTCCAGATTGCCGCTTAAAACGGCAAAATGCAAGACGGACTGTCCGCATTTATCTTGCGCTTTGAGATTTGCCCCCTGTTCGACAAGCCACTGCACAAGTTCCAGATTCCCGCTGCCAGCAGCAGAATCAAGGACTGACTGTCTAAAGTCGTTTTTGGCATTGACGTTCAAACCCCGTTCAACAAGCCATTGCACCAACTGAAGATTTCCACTCTCAGCAGCGCTATCCAGGACGTCATCTCCAAATTGGCTTATAACATTTATATCAGAGCCACGTTCGACGAGCCACCTCACCAGTTCAAGATTGCCTTTTTCAGCAGCCCAATTCAATGCAGTTTTTCGGAACTGGTCATTTTCATTGACGTCCATTCCCTGTTCAACAAGCCATCGAACTACTTCCGCATTATCGTGTTCGGCGGCATGATGCAAAGCGTTCTGTTTCGTATTGTCTTTTTCATTAACGTCCAAACCCTGTTTAACAAGCCATTGAACCAGATTCAGGTTTCCACTCTCAGCGGCATAATGCAAGACGGTGCGTCTTGATCTATCTTTTGCATTGACGTCCAAACCCTGCTCGACAAGCCATTGAACAATCTCCAGATTTCCGCTCTTAGCGGCGTAGTGCAAGACAGACCCTCTCCAATGATCTTTTGCATTGACGTCCAAACCCTGATCGACAAGCCACTGAACCAATTCCAGATTCCCGCTTTGAGCGGCGCGGAACAAAGCGGTCGCTCCGTTCTCATTTTTAACGTTGATATCGGCGCCGAGTTCCAAAAGCTGCTTGACGCGTTCCAGAGAACCTGTCATTGCGGCATAAAACAGGACGTTTCCGCCGTGGTAGAACGTATTTGAAATGTACGCGAAGTCAAACTCGCCAGTTTGAAACATCTGTTCAAAACGTTCAACGTCTTCCTCGCCAAAGATTGTTTCAACGCGATCCATTAAAGACGGATTATTGGAGTTGTTGGTTGTCATAGGTAAAATTGAAAAATAAAGGTGTATCAAATATCTCAAAGTTGTTACAATTGTAACATAAAAAAGAAAAATGTGAATAGGGGAGTAATAAACAATGCAGAATTTGGGGAACACGCAAAATTTTCCGGCAAAATAGACATGTCGAGAAGCTGAATCGCGTCCTGATATAACCGTCGACTTTAGTCTGCGGACGGAGAAACGCTCTACACGCCCTCCTAATCAAGTCTGCCTCTTTTCTTCCTCTCCCTCACGCAAGGCGTGAGGGAGAGGAAGAAAGGAGGATTTGTCGATGTTCTTTTATGTGTGTTCTTGATCCGTGGGTTAAAACCCACGGCTAGAAATATTGAACCGCTAACGCGGTTCTAGCGGAAGCGTAACTTCGTTCGCTTCGCTCTCTCCATTACCGCCTTTCAATCAACCCTAACGTCTAGAACAGTCTTCCGATTTGGAAAACGAGAACGGCGACGGTAAACGCGACGGCGGTGTTGAACAGGAACGAGAAAACGGGCCATTTGATAGTTCCGGTTTCTCGCCACATAACCGCCAGCGTCGCGGCGCAGGGCGAATAAAGCATGACAAACAGCAGGAACGCCAGCGTCTTGGACATCGACCAGTTTGGGTCCTTTTGCAGACATTGAATCAACGCGGACTGCTGGCTATCTGATTCTGAATTCTCCGCGGCGATAGTTTGGGACTCATCGGTATTGTCGTCCATTTCCATTTGATGAGCCGTCGCCAGCGAGCTGATAATAATCTCTTTCGCCGCGACGCCGCCAATCAGGGCAACGTTGTCTTTGGCGTCGAAGCCTGCCAGTTGTGACACCGGCGTCAGCGCGCCGCCGATCTGCCCGGCGTAGGACGCTTCCAGATCGGAAAGATTTTGTTCTTGAGCCGTTTGTTTATCGACGGCGGGATAGTACATCGCCGCCCAAAGAATAACGTTTGCCGCCAGAATAATCGTGCCGGCTTTGGCGAGAAAATCCCACGACTGCGCCAGCGCCTTTTTCATCACGCCGCGAAAAGTCGGGAACTGATACGGCGGCAATTCCAGCAGCAGCGGCAATTCTTCCCCCCGGAGAACGAACCGGCTGAGAATCCACGATGCCAGCAGGGCGAAAATCCACGTGCTAAAAATCAGCAGACCAAAGACCAGCCCTTGATACGCGGTGAAAAACGCGCCGGTCAGCAGGACGAGAACCGGGACTTTTCCGCCGCAGGTCATAAACGGCGCGACGATCATCGTAATAAGCCGCTGTCGAAAACTGTCCATCGTTCTTGTGGCGTAGACAGCAGGGACGGCGCAGCCGCCGATAATTCCCCCGGATAAAACCAGCGGGAGCATGCTTTGACCGCACAGACCGAATCGGCGAAGAATTTTGTCCATGACAAGGCTGACGCGGGAAATGTACCCGCTCAGTTCCAGAATCGCCAGAAACGTAAACATCGTAAAAATGACGGGCAGAAACACCAACACCGAGCCGACGCCCGCCAGGATTCCGTCTAAACAGAGAGAGCCAAAGGTCGTGTTTTTAAACGCTTCCAGACTCTCGTCTCCCGTGCCAGGGTGAAACATGTTCGCCAAGGCGTGGGGGAGAAAATCCTGCGTTACATATTCCATCGCGCCGACGGGCGTCGTCCATTCGTTTCCGAACGGCACCCACTTCCAGCCATCGGCAAGTTGAAACGTCAGTTCAAATGTAACAAGCAGAATTATGGCTGCAATAATCAGTCCGCCCCAGGGATGGCAGGCAATGCGGTCGATTTTGTCCGATCGCGCCGTTCCCGGCTTTTTCAAATGCGTTACGCAAAGACGGTCAATTTCCGCCGCTTTCTGCCAGCGGGAACATACCATCGACTGCAACGGCGTTTGTCCATGCTCTTTTTCAAAGATGGTAATTAAATGTTCGTAGAACTGGAGTATTTCTTCCCAGCGGTCGTCGTGCGTGTGATGCTGAATGATTCGGCGCGCATAGCGGTCTTTTTCCATGAGTTTGATCGCCAGCCAGCGCGGATAGAAGTCTTCCATCAGGTGCGGACGCTGAGCGAGTTCTTCCGTCAATTCGTCAATCCAGAGTTCCAGCCCCGGCTCGTAGTTCATTCTCCAGCCGGTAGACTCGTGAGTGCATTTGGTAGCAATGTCCCGAATGGCGGCTTTGACGTCTTCAATCCCCTGATGGGTGGAGTTGACGGTTTGAACGACAGGAACGCCCAAAATCATAGAGAGCTTTTCCACGTCGATTTCAATCCCGCGCCGCTGGGCGACGTCTATCATGTTGAGGCAGACGATTGTCGGGTGCTGCATTTCCAGAATCTGGAGCAGAAGCGACATGTGCCGCCGGAGATTAGACGCGTCTACGACAACGACAATCGCCTCCGGACGTTCCAGAAGAATAAAGTCTCGAGCGACGCGCTCTTCCGGGGACGTCGAGTTGAGGCTGTACATTCCCGGCAGGTCAACGACTTCGATTCGCCGATTCCCATCGTGATAGTGCGCGGACTTTTTTTCTACCGTTATGCCCGCGTGGTTCCCGATTTCCTGATGAACGCCTGTCAACGCCTCAAACAGGGACGATTTCCCGCAGTTGGGCTGTCCCGCAAGAGCGATCAACAGGTCTGAATGAATATGCATATTGTTATGATTATGCCAGCTTCCAGCTGATAGCTAAGGGCTGACGACTTTTTTAACGTAAATCTTTTCTGCCAGTTCTCGACCGAGGGCGATGCGCGTTTCGTCGACCGCGACTACAAACGGATTCCAATGATCTCCCTGAACAAGCGAAAATCGAGCGCCCATGTTTAATCCCATTCCGGCTAACCGTTCCAGAATTATATCTGGAAGAAGCGCCCCAACAATGTCAGCAACGTCGCCGGGGGAGAGTTGTGATACAGTATTATATTCTTTTAATGAAGCTGGAGTCATTTTATAAAGATGATAACGCCCCGAATAGAATCCGGAGCGTAAATTCATCGCTAAACAATTTAAGGCAGGTTCTAAATACGCATTGAGAGTTTACAGATCATTTTTCTTCTTTGGCGACCTGAAATCAAGATCCGCCGGAGTTTCAATGGTCTGACCATCAAATCGCGTATTATAATTTTTGCTCTTTTCAGCTTTTTCAACAGGCGTAATCCGACGAAGCATGGTTGAGAACTGTTTGAAATCCCAGATTCGAATGACTTTGTCTGAACAGGCAACTGCAACGCTTTCGCCATCCGGGGTAAATGCAAGACTGTAACCATAGTACAATCGCGCCTGATAGCTGTCGACGTTCGGTGAAAGATAGCCGATTAACTTTAAAGAGTCTGCCTCGCCATTCCAAATGGCAACCTCGTCTCCGCATGTAACCAGATATTTTCCGTCAAAAGAGAATTTGATGTCTCGAATGTTTCCGTCCAAACTGCCCTGCTTGTTTAAAAAGTCCATGGCTTGAATTCGATCGGTTCCCGAAAGCTCGCCCTGAAATTCCCAGAGTGAAATTCGACCTTCATTGTCTCCAGCGGCAATGCATCTGTTATCGTATCGAAGCGTCGCTTTGAGGTATCTGCTTGGCGGATTGTTATGCCCGCTTGAATACTGAGTGATGCCTGTTGAAAGCGAGTTTCGTTTGGTTGTTTTGTCAATTGCCAAGGTAATATTTCCATTGTTGTCTAATATGTATATGCCAGCGTTAGCCCCAGAAGCCCCCGCAATGATAAGGGGTTTTGCCATTCTGGAATACGCCAAAGAGAATATGCAATCTGTTTCCGTTGTAAAATTGTATTTAGGCTGAGGCGTTACGCTATCTTCGTTTTGAATAATCTCGTGATGCGCGTTCATGTCCCATAAAATAACGCATCCCTTCCGATTTGAAGAATTTTTATCTTCGACAGAGTTTTGATACGGTTGAACAGAACCGCCCGCCGCCAAGGTTGAGCCGTCTGGAGAAAAAGCAAGGCTATTAATGCTGAGAACCTTTTCCATGCCTTTGTTTGTGCGGGTTGCTGGCGTGAATTTGTCGACAATCGTCCAGGTGGTTGCATTCCAAATGACAAAATTACCGGCTATATCTGCAGAGGCGGCTCGTAAACCGTCTTGGGAATAGGCTACAGCGCTAATTGGACTGCGATGTTCGTCCAGCATTCGTTCCGGTTTACCGAGTCTGTAATTCCAAACGTACAAGTAGTAAACGGTTTTCTTTTGGAGTTCATTTTGATTTGAATTGTAATCGTCTGAAACGCTGTCGTAATGAACGGCGCCTTCGCCTGAAATCACGTATCGCCCGTCTGGAGAGAACGCAATTGCATTTACCAGTTTTTTATGTCCGACAAGTCGTCGGGAACATTTGTCTTCTGTATTGGTTTTTTCTGTTTGAATTGCTGATGGTTCTTCTTCCTGTTGGGCAAGTTCAATTTTATGGCTGACATAGGGTTCAGGCTCTTCCTGCTGAAGAATTTCTTTATGAATTCCTCTGAATACAATTACAAGAACAGTAAGGGTGATAAGTCCCAAAATCGTATATAGAGCATACAAAATCGTCTTTCGAAGATAATTGGGTTCTACCAGAACTTCCGTATGTGGAGCAGCGATAAATTCTGTATAGTCTGCTTCCACGTATTCATTTTCTGAATTGGCGTTTTTATCTTGATTACTCATTATTCGTTTAAACGGTAAGGATCAGTAATTGAAAGTCCGGAAACCGTCAAGCTCCTGATTCTGTCTGAGGGGTTTGTACTTTGGAGTATGTCTACTCTATTTACGATTTTACTCTATAAAGGGTTGCTTTCGAAATTTGAATTATTGTAGTCAAGCGTCAAATTTAGGTAACTTTTTTTGACAACTTTTACGAGTTTTAACGAATCCGCAATTTGGAGCAATTTGGCTCTGGCGGAATCCAGCTCCGACTCCGTTTGAGCGATCAATTCAATTTCTGCAAAATAGCCGTTTATAGCGGGAAGGCGATCCAGGGATAATTCCACCTGAGAGCCGTCCCAAACAAATTGAATTTTTCGGCGAATCTTATAAACTGACCCAACCGGGATAAACCCTAATAACTGAAGCAACGAGTCCCATTGGCGTTTCAGTTCAGAACAATCCTGTTCGGAACTGGCGACAAGGGGAAGTTCCAATTCTCTTCGCGTTTTAGTTAAAACGTCCAGTTTTGGACCTTTATACGTAATGCGAAGCTGACTATTTCCCTGAATGACTCGATGGCGAATTCTTAACGCTTCATCCGTCTGAACAAAATCGCGCGCCGGGTGATTGTAGTATACGTCTGTCTCTTCTACAACGCCCGATTCCACTCCGGAGCGCTGTTCTTGAAGTATAGCAACGCCAGAACGCGAAAATTCCAGAAAATCTTTTTCTGATTCAAACTGAAATTTTTGTTCAACTTCAAAAGGCATATAATAAATTACTGGTTTTGACAGTGAAAAATTTAGTCGGAAAAGATTTGTACTATTATTAAACGTTTCGCAGAACGGACGCAATACTATTTGCATTCCAACCGCCAACGCCACAAGTTCCAAAACTTTTAGTTAAAACTCCATCATCTATTCTAATAAAAGTTGACGTCTTTACAAGAGATAGCAAGCGTATTTTTATCTTTTTTTTAATATTTCTTTTAGATATGAGTTTCAAATTACAGATATAATATTCACCAGACTGACGCCATTTTATCCATTTTATGGGGACTTCTTATTTTTCAGAACCAGGGTTCCTTAACGATTTAGTACATATTTTATTTAATTTTCAAAAGTTCATATCTTCCAGTTGTCCAGATTTTACCCTCCCCAAACCATATCGGGACGGGATTGAAAACCAACAAGCCCCGTCCGCTCTTGTCGAGAAGTTGACTATTCGATTAAATTGCTATCAGAACCCGGGACAATACGAATTACCTTGACGTTATCGATATACGCTTTGCCAATTCCGGTCAAATCGAAACGAAGTTGAAGATTTCCATTGCTGTCAGCAGTTCGAAACATAACTATTGTCTGCCATCCATGCGTTTGTGTTATGCGTCTTGCCAGGACGTCGCCGGAGTAGACGTCAGTAATCTTCAGACCGTCTACAGTCCCTTTGATCGCCTTTTTTTCCGGAAGATTGACCAAACAGGTTATTTTAACCAGCTCGAACGGTTCAAGATGAACTACTGGAGACAGAACTGTAATAGGCGATTTGTCCAACAGAACAATTGAATTCAGTAATTCCGGCGTGGTTTGAACTGTCAAACACAATCCAGACTTCCCGGAATACGCCGCCATTGGGTTGATATCGCCTTTAGCGGCAATGTATGAACTGGACTCTATATCAACATATAACGCCCAGTTTGAATCCTGGAAATCGGTCAGCGATTCAAAATCTCCAGCAGGAAGCACATTGTCTCCCTGTTTATAATTTTGCATGTTCTGTCGCCAGGAGTAATATAATCTCATCATGCGGAACGAAACAGCCGCCGGGTGAAAAATCGGCTCTTGTCTCGTTCCGATAATTCCAGACCAGTACGAATATTCCAGAATTCTCAGCGCGTTGGCGGCATCGCAGCTAAATGCGTCCGCTTCCGACAACAGATTCTGATTTATCAATCTGTTTGAATACTCTAACGCCTTAGCCGCGCTGTTAAAAAGCGATAATTCCTCTTTGCTGGCTCTTTGTGGATTAAACCAGGGGCGAAAATTCTCAAGACGATTTGCCGTCAGTTCATGGAGCAATATTGAGGGTCTTTTACCCTGATTTTTCAATCTGTTGTACAGACTGGAAATAACAGTCGGATTTTGAGTGAATAATATCATTGACCAGTCTGCTTGAGAATCAATAATAACATTCATTTCGCCAGTCTGACTATTGTTTTTAAGCGGTTCAAGACCATTGGGCGCAAGTCGATACGCCTGACTGGTCGTTGGGATGTCGTCGAAAGCGGCGCTAACCGAACGCGTAAAGCTTCCCGAAAGCGCGTATTGAGCATATTTCGGTATATACAACGGCAATGCCAGACGTCCTTTATTTGAAACGGTCAGGATAATATACCATAAATTGGGATCGGAAGCATTGACGGGCGTCGATGGCGTTCCCGCCATAAAAAACGAGTCGGCTGCAGATAAACGCGAGTTGAGCAATTCCAGACTTCGACTGCGATACTGAGCATCCGGATCGTTGGAAAAGAGCGAGGTTTGAGAATCGAAAAACAAGCCTCTTACTCCAGACCCCGCCGCAGCATAAGCCATAACCTGAAGCTGTTCATACGGAATGGATTGAGGAAACGTTTCATTGGGAAACATGGTTTTCCAAATCTGGATCAGTTTCTCATCCGGCTGCGTTTGAATAACGCAAATTCGCGGCATTCCCGCCTGAATCAAACAGGGAATGTCCCGATGCCAGCGCAGATATTTTTTCATATCCATCGAAGAATAGATCGGATTGCGTTCGATTATCAAACCTTGCACCTGGCGGCTGTAATTCAGCATGTCTTCGTCCGCCTGAGCAATAATCGGACGAACGACGTCCCGGTCGCACTCTCGAATTCGACGGCAAAGTTTATTCGTCTGTTCTACGCTAATGGAATTGCGAGTCAAATTTCCCAGATTCCAGGCGATTACCCGATTGTATCTATCACCCCAAAAAATTGGGGTGTAATTGACTTCCTCTGAAAAAACGTCCCATTGCTGTTTGTTCAGCGGCGGCGGACATATGAGCCACAAACCCAGCTCTTCCGCCTGAATCATTTGACCTTCAGTTGGAACCATATCCATCCAAATGGTATTAAAGCCCAATTGACGCAGGTATTCTAAAGGCTCGCCCCTGTAACGAATCGCCCGAATAAAAAACAATGAATCGTTTATATAAATGGAATTGTTCTTTATTTGCGACTTAAGACGATTGACAGGAACAACAGGCTCTTGCGAATCTGGATTGGCGCCCGGCGCCCTGAATTCATTTGTACGATTAGTTTTTGCCGCTGAAGTCGCCGGGGAATTCGATTTATTCTGCGTATTGATAGTTCTCAAAGAACCTTTGACAAATTCTTCAGGAGAAACAGGAACGTAACCGTTTATTTCCAAATCGTCTATCCAAAGATTGAGTTCCCCTTCCCCGCATTTTATATCCAAATACGCCATGTCATAATAGGCGTTCGTTACGTCGATATTTTGCCCAGAACGCTTCGAGATGTCGACAGCCTCCCTTTTGAGCAAATCCAACGGACGGTCAATTCGAATCTGCTGCCAGCTCCCGTTGAGAGAATACGTCCCGCCGACAAGCAGAATCGCCAGCGGCGCCGATTTACCCTCGCCTTGTCCGCTCGATTGAGAGTTATCCGCCGGAGTCATGGGCAAAATAACCCGGAGCATAAATCGCAAACCGGTTTGATTTGACTTGACATAAATCGTCGGAAGAACGTCGTCTGAAAGAAGCCCCGTTCCAACTTTCATCCCAAGCATAATAGATTTTGCCTGAGCGGGTATATGCAAAGAAACATACTCACAGCCGCGCTTTCCGTACCCTTCCTGCGGGGAATATTTATGTTCAATCGTTTTCAAATTGAGCTCGTCCGTCTCAATTCGCCAAACCGTCTGCGGTTGATCAAATGAGAACTTCCAACTCTGCTCATTTTTATTATTTTCACTTTGAGCGTAAAGAGGACTTACAATTAGTACAGATATTATAGATATTATAAACGTGTAAACTACAAGGCGCAATTTTTCTGTTGCGAATATACCGTCCAAACTTCGAAATTGAGCTGTCATTCTCCGTTCCGAACTCCGACTGCGAAATTCCGCTTCCAGTATTTCTAAACCCGCTTTGCTCATTTTTACAAAATACGCTTTCTTAACAACGCCTGTTGAATAATTTACGCACTTTAGGAAACTCTGGTAAATTTATGTTGAAAAAAATCAACACGGGAACGTTGGAAAATAAAAAAATCCCTAAAAAAACGCAGAAATTCCCAAACGTTTCTGAAATTCTGTTCTATACTCTTACCAAAGAATTGAATTTGACGCCAGAGCAATTCAGAAATTATAAAAATAATTCCCCCAATTTACTTAGCTAGAGAACCGTCAGATTTCCAATTCGTATATAATTCACAGATAGACTATAAATGGATAAATAATTGACAGCATACGCGCAGGCGATTTTTCACTGTCAATTATCCCAAATTAACAATTTTAACTTCCTTATCATGAACCAGGAATCGTTATCGCAATGTCTTAATGAAACAGAAATGCCTTTGGAACTCAAGGAGCTTTTTGATGCAATTGAGAGTCTTCCCGCTGAGCATAAATCCAGATTGAAACCTTTGGCTGAAAATATTTTGGAAGCGTCTAAACGTCGACGCAAAATTCTGACCTTGGTTCAGGACGCGCTGAGTCAACTTCGCCTCGACATGAAGTATCTTGTCTTCGATCTGGAAGCAACGCGTCGAGAACGGGACGATTATCAAAGACAACTTAAAGAATAACAATACCCCTTCACGAACAATTAATACTCCCCAAAAATGGATAATGAGCAATTACGCCAGCGCGTCCGCCATTATCCATTTTTTTATTTTCTGTCTTTTTTCCCCGATTGCAATTCTGTTAAATTTCTGGTATACTACGCGGTATGAAACCTTTTTCACGCCAAATCATAATCGCCGTTTTTGCTGTATTGCTGTTGTCCCCTTTGGCAGCGTTTGCCCAGTTTGGATTTGAGAACGTTCAAAACAGTTCTGACCTGTCTGAAATGCGCCAGCAGATTGAGGACATGTCTATTCCCTATCAAGAGCGTCTTGCCATTGCAAACAAAATCCGGGATTTGACGGGACGTCTCCCGTGGACGCCCATGACGTCTAAAGAATGGAACCAAAGACTTTACGAGCAAAAAGCAACAGTCAAGCAATATCAGGCGGCGTTTCCCAAACTGCGCTGCGTCGAGACGCAGTATTTCCTCTTTGCGTCAGACGCCCCGCCCCAAATGTACAAAGAAATTCAGATTCTTTTGGATCGAATGTACGGCGTTTTATGCGAGAAATTCAACGTTCCTTTTATAACGCCGTCGGAGGGACAAGAGAACGGTTCAAACGTTCAAAGAAGAAAATCTGCGTCTGCTGGAAAAGCCGTCAGACAGAACATCTGGCAGGCAAAATGCGTTGTCGTTGTGTTTATGAACGATTCCGACTACAGCCAGTTTGAAATGCGCTTTTTTAATCAAAAAGTATCGTCCGGGACAAAAGGACTGTGTCATCAAATGGTTGACGGTCGCGTTACAATTTCCTGCCGGTTCAGCGGCGATAAATACAACCTCTATAGCAGCCTGGTTCACGAAACGACTCACGGTTTTTCGTTCATGCGTCGAGTTGCCTATCCTCTGCCGTTGTGGTTGAACGAGGGTATATCCGACTGGACTGCAAGAACCCTTGTTCCGCAGGCGACCGTATGTCCAACCAAACAGAAACAGGCTGTTGCCGCCATGCAAAAAACGCATTCGCTGGGCCGGATGTTTCATGCGACGGATCATTTAGATCCATGGCAGTACGGCGCCGCCGCCATGACCGTCAACCTTCTGCTCAAACGGAATCCCAGCGCGTTCGTCCACCTCATTGACGACGTTAAAGACGGAACTGACGTCGAAGAGACGTTAATAAAATACTATAAACTCAACTATGACGAATTGGCGAATCAACTTGGACGCGCCTGCGGCATCGCCGGAGTTAAGCAATAGCCGTTTTACAATGCCTGTTTGTTGACGTATCAGCAATTATCACAAACCGCTTCACCCCATAACCTCAAAGGAGTTTCATTCATGCAAGACTTTTTAACTTTAGCGAAGAATCGCTATTCCGTTCGCAGTTTTCAGAACAAACCTGTAGAGAAATCCGTTCTCGATGCCGTTTTGGAAGCGGGCAACCTCGCCCCGACAGGCTGCAACAAACAGCCGCAGCGAGTTTGGGTTATCACATCCGAAGAAGGATTGGCGAAGATTCGCAACTGTACAACCTGCCATTTTAACGCTCCGGTTGTCCTGTTGGTCTGCGTTGACACCGCTTCCAGCTGGACTCGTCCGTTTGACGGAAAGAACATCGGAGAAATCGACGCGACAATCGTCTGCACGCATTATATGCTCGAGGCGGCAGAACAAGGGCTTGGCTCAACGTGGGTCGCCTATTTTGATCCGGCAAAAGTTAAAGCGGAATTCGCTCTGGCGGACAATGTCGTACCGGTTGCGTTGCTTCCGATGGGCTATCCCGCCGCAGACGCCGCCCCATCCGCTATGCACAATCGGGCTGAAATCGACAAAACGGTTTTCTTTGCGTAGAAGTCTTTCCTGATTGGTTTCAGTGATTTGAGATTGAATATTCAGACGCTGGCGATAATAATCACAAACCATAAAAAAGAAATATCCCTGACGGGAGTCGAACCCATAATCTTCGCCTCCGGAGGGCGACGCCATATCCATTAGGCCACAGGGACAAAATAAAATGGGATAAAAGAAAGAAGGTTTGCTGAATTAGCAAAACCTTCTTATCTATCACCAACTTCGCAATGTATTCTACCAGATTTTATTTAACTGAAAAGGAGGGGGGGAAAATTAGTTATTTTCTGGGGTGCACGCAAATTATTCCTGCAATTGCAATGGTTGAGTCCGGCTGGCGGCAGTCCTCTGCCGCCCAACCGCGTTAGCGGTTGAATATGTCTAGCCGTGGGTTTTAACCCACGGACTTAAAGATTAACAAAAAAATAAATCGATAAATACCCTTTTCTTCCTCTCCCTCACGCCGGGCGTGAGGGAGAGGAAGAAAAGGGACTGACTCGATTAGATATGAGGGGTGATCGTTTCGCCGTCCGTAGACTAAAGTCGACGGTTATAGAAATGGCGTCTCTTCGAGACGCGACTCAGCTTCTCATCTTGTCTATCTTTACAAGAAAAATTTGCGTACACCTCCCAAGGTGATTTTTTTCTTCCCTCTCCTTGACAGTTCAAACAGATGGAATATAATCTTTACAATTTTGGGGCGCAAGGGTTATCGATTAGCGCTCCTTGCGTTGCAGTTAAAAACAATTCGGGAACCGACTCTGTCGGCGCGGAATGCGGAATTACGCAAGCCGGGAGCGGTTGTAATACGTCTTGCGCGGGTGCGAAGCCGCACGGGCAAAAGGATAAGGTTCTGCCTCCGAAAAAGCCTGTTTCGGCGCTCCCCTCGTCCGATCAGGAACCGACCTTGTCGGCGCGAACAGGGAGCGGCGCATCGCCGCCAGCTTACAAAGAAAGGGAGAATCCCATCATGACAGCTGCACGTTTGGTCCTGGAGGACGGCGCGGTATTTCCGGGCGAGTCTTTTGGGGCGGCAGTTTCCTCAGCCGGGGAGGTTGTTTTCAACACAGCCATGACCGGTTACACTGAAAGTCTTACTGACCCCTCTTACGCCGGACAAATTCTTGCCATGACTTGGCCGTTAGTTGGAAATTACGGCGT
>JAFSMW010000007.1 GCA_017447745.1 Thermoguttaceae bacterium | reverse complement strand
CGTAAAGCCAAACGTTGTCAATTCAACGCGGTTAGTAACAATGGCAACAGGGGAAGTTCGTTTTTAGTAATCATTTTGTATATATTCTATTTAGTTTGCCTTTTCTGTCAAGAGGGGGGCGGGCGGCGAGGCGCCGCTCCCGGTCCGCGCTGCCGCGCGTTTGCCAATACCCGCTCCCGTTGGTCGCTTCGATTAATATTAAGACTACGTTTTCTACCCTTGTTAAAGTTTTTTGGAAAGGGGAGTTTGAGGGGAAGAACCTTTTTTTCAAAAAAGGTTTTCCCCTCATGACATTTTAAAAAAAGAAAAAAACTCCTAACTAGCCCGGTACGGCGATCTGTTCCAGAATGGATTCGATGATTCGTTCTGCAATCTGGCGGCGGTTTTCCTGGAGATGTCCTTTGGGAATGATTCTGTGCGCTAGAACCGGGACGGCTAGCGATCGGACGTCGTCGGGAATACAGTAGTTTCGACCGTCGCAGAACGCCCAGGACTGAGCGGCGCGATACAGAGCCAGCGCGCCTCGAGGCGAAACGCCCAGACGAAGCGTTTCCAGTTCCCGGGTGGCGGAAACAATATCTAAAATGTAGTTTTGCAGCGAGTCGTCTACTGTAACGTTACAGACTTCGTTCTGCATCGCGACAACGTCAGACGCTGTCAAAACCGGGGTTAAAGACTCCACCCGATTGGCAATCTGATGCGTTTTGAGAATATCCAGCTCCATTTCCCGATTGGGATATCCCAGAGAAATCCGCATTAAAAAGCGGTCAAGCTGGCTTTCCGGCAGCGGATAGGCGCCTTCGAACTCCTGCGGGTTTTGCGTCGCGATGACCATAAACGGCCGTTCCAGCGGATACGTTTTCCGGTTCGACGTAACCTGATTCTCTTCCATCGCTTCCAAAGCCGCCGACTGCGTTCGCGGGGTCGTTCGGTTGATCTCGTCCGCCAGAACGATATTGGCGAAAATCGGACCAGGCTGAAACGCGAACTCGCCGGTTGCGGTGTTATAGACTTCCGCCCCGGTTATGTCGGACGGCAGCAAGTCCGGCGTGAACTGAATTCGTTTGAACTCGCCGTCAATCGACCTTGCCAGCGCCCGCCCGAGAAGCGTCTTGCCAACGCCCGGCACGTCCTCGATAAGCAAATGCTCGTCCGCCAAAAGCGTTACCACCGCCAGACGAATCTTGTCCGCCTTGCCCAGCAGCGCTTTGCCGATATTGGATTCCAAAAGTGTTATTTTATTGTTCATAACTTATATTATAGTCATAAATCAGACGCCTGACAAGAGGGACGGAAAAAAGATTTGTGTACAGGATAATTCTCAATTATTAGATTCGGATTCAACAATAACGCAAATGCGGAAACCGGACAGATGTCTTCTGGCATCGATATTGTCGAAATCTCGCGATGAATAAAAGTTTGTTTTTTCCGGGTTGTAAAGATAGTTGGATCCGCGAAGAACTTTAGCAGCAGTCAGTTTGGGGTATTTTCCAACTTTAGATGCGGCTGGCCCGGTCGGGTCTACTTGAGGCGTTGAATCGGTAATTGGCGCGTACCAGTCCGCAACCCACTCCTCGACGTTGCCGGGCATTTCGTACAGTCCCCACGCGTTGGGCGAAAGGCTTCGCGCATTGGCAGGTTTATTTATTCCGGACTTGGTGGAATTCGCCTGAGCGGCGGTCAGTTCTGGCGATTCTTCCGTATTGGCGCGACAGGCGTATTCCCATTGCGCTTCTGTCGGCAAACGTACGTCGGCGTGAAGTTTTTCCGACAGTGTCTGACAGAACTCCTGCGCGTCATTCCAGCTAACCATTCTGACTGGAGCGTTGTCAGGTTCATTGAGTGATCGTATTGCCGCATTTGCCGCGCTATTGGGCATCACGGAAAACCACATTTTCAGAGTAACTTCGCAGTCCAGCATCCAAAAACCTTTTGTGAGCGTTACTGAATGCGGGGCGTCGCAATCCGATCCCTCAATATAAACGCGGGAATTGCTGCATAACATCGAGAGTATTCTGTTTTTAAGCTCTTCTTCGTTCTTCTTTATTTCATCAGGAGATATTGATTCGTGTAACAGATCTTTTGCATCCTCGTCCAATTCATTTATATCAGAAAGGCTCAACAGTTTGTTACCCCTGACGATTTCCAGAAGCCGTTCAAACGTCATTTTTTTCGAAATGGAAACGCCGCGATTTCCCATGACGAATTCTCCCGGCGGACACCAGCGAAAGACGTATTCCACGCCGTCAACAACGCGAACGAGTTTCTCGCCCGCTTCCTTGCCAGGAGGAAAGGGAGTGACTACGTCTTGAATTGGTTCTGCAGCATTCGGATTGGCAGATTCATTTTGGACAACCGCCATTGGGGAATTGTTATGCGAGTTCAATCCCCACAGCCCAACGCTTCCCAATAGAACAACCCCGGCAAGAGCAGCAAAAACAGGCGTCTTTTTAGACGGCGTCTTTAAGGCTTCAATCACTTCTGTCATGGAAGCGTAACGGTCGTCTATCGACTTCGCCGTCATGCGGTTCAAAACCTGCTGGATTCGAGCGGGAACGTCCTTTCTGAATTCAGACAGCGGCGGCAAAGCCTGTTCTCGCTGCGCTTCCATCTTCTTTTCAGACGTCGAATACTCTTCCCCGCCAAATGGAACCTGACCTGTCAGAATAAAGAACAACGTACAGCCGAGAGAGTAAATATCTGAACGAGGGGAAGGAACGGCATCGGGAAAGCATTGTTCGGGCGACATGAAATCCGGGGTTCCAACGATATGAGAATCCGCGTCCTGCGAGGTTGCAATCGCCAACCCCAAATCCAGAACCTTGACGGTTTTCTCAGGCGTAATCCAGAGGTTTCCCGGCTTGACGTCCCGATGAACAAAGCCGTTTTGATGAGCAAACTGCAATCCCCGCGCCGCCTGAACGACGATGTCAACGGCTTCCTGAACTGACAACGAAGAAGCTAATTCCATTCGTTTGCAAACGTATTGATGAACCGTCCATCCTTCGAGGAACTCCATAACCATGTACGGTCGCCCCTCGAACTCTCCCGCGTTAAAAACTGTTACAACGTTGGGATGAAGCAGCTTGGCGGTCGATTCGATTTCTTCCCTGAATCGTTGTATCGCCTCCGGCTTGAGCATAAGTTTGGATCGAACGAATTTGAGCGCTTCCGTCCTTTTTAAAACAAGGTTCTCCGCGCGATAGACGTCTCCCATTCCTCCGCGTCCGACAAGCTCTTCCAGCCGATACTGACCGATTGTCAGCGGCAGCTGAAAGGCGATTTTGTTATCCAGTTCATTTCTCATCATGACCATAAAACTGGATAATTCTGTATCGTACGCAGAAGAAGCTCCTGGATTCATTGCGGTTTACTTGTCCTCGTCGGCGTCCAAATCTTCTTTCAGTTCGTTAAAATTCTCTTTTAGATACTTATTTATCCGCTCTTTAATTTTACGAACGTTGGAAGACGTAAGCCCCGTCAATTCAGCAACCTGAGTTGCATTCTTCTTTTCGTAAACAAGCTGATAATAAATAGAGATATCGCGTTGTGAGAATTGCGTTCCCAAAACCTGCATCAGTCCTTTGGCAAAAAGAGCGTCCTCGTCAATCTGATAGGGACTGTTGGAACTCGGCTGACGCATTCTTGCTTCCTCTTCTTCCTGTTTGATAATGGATTCCAGAACCGAAGAATTTGGCGCTTCAATCAACGACGAGTCCGGTTCGTAAACCCCGTGACACCCCGTTTGCTCTTTATATTTCTTCTGAAGATTGTGAATGTGGTTTTCAACGACTTTCTTCAGCCAACTGCGAAACGAGCCAACGTAGTCTTTATGTTGAAAATTGTGTATGGAGTTCATGACCTGAATGCAAACGTCCAGAAGAACGTCCTGACGCTCTTCCCGGGGAATGCCGGCTTTGTCAAGCCAATACAGAATCATTCGACCGTAGAGCATTAAAAGACGTTCCCACGCTTCGGTTTTTTTATTCCGTAAATCGTCCAAAAACGAAGACGGGGTTGGCTGATTGAAATTGACGTTATCGTTTGGAATAATAGGGTCGTTTGTCATGCTGGTATGGGATAAGGTTGTTATTTCATTTTACAAGAGTTACTTCTGAAAACCCCAGCGATTTAACAACGCGAGGATTTTCCGGCGGTCCAAAAATAAAATACGCTTCAACGTCTTGGGGAAGGTATTGCAGCCCGTCTTCGCCTATGACGCATAAAGCCGTTGCCCAAATGTCGGCTGTCATACAGTCGTTGGCGATAACGGTTACAGACGCGGGAGCTTTATCAGCAGAAATCGGCTTTCCTGTACGAGGATCGATTATGTGACTGTAATGGACGCCGCCAATATCGAAGCCGCGATAATACGATCCGCTTGTACAAACGGCGCTGACAACGTATATCTTCTCTTCAACGTTTGGCAAGCTTACAACGGTTTGAAGGCGAAATTTTCCCCAAACTTTGGACGAGTCGAACGGGTTTGCAATGGAAAACGTCCAGAAGTCTCCATGTTCAGACTGCCCGTAAACGGCAACGTCGCCGCCGATGTCAACCATAGCCCCTTCCGGGCTGGCGTTTTTAATCATCGCATTCAAAGCGAGATCAATACAGTAGCCTTTGGAAATACCGCCCAAGTCGATTGTATCGCGTTTGTTTCTGGCGTCCTGAATTTGTTTTTCCGTTGGAAGCGTCCCGGTTTTTGCGGCGTTTTTCCAAAGCTCAATTACAGGACGAATGTTGACGTCAAACGCGCCATGCGTATTCAGATTTGCCTTTTGGGCTGCATTGAGCACAAAAGACATTTCCTCAGACGGCTGGTCAACCTCGCCGCGATTGAGTCGGGAAATTTCGGAATCGTCAATCCAGTTGCTAAACGTTGCCGTTTCCCAAATTCGAAGTTGATCTTCAACCCGGCGAAATGTTTTGTGAGCAACGTTTTGTATTACAGAATTTGACTTTTTAGCGCTGAATACCATTCCCAGCCGGCATTTCGTTCCCATGACGCCTTCTGGCTCGGACTGAACTGTTACAACCGGGTTTGGCGGCGCGCTCGGCTTGAGATATCCTGCTACAACGGTCAGACAAACCACAGCAATAAAAAAAACAACGAAAAGAAGACTTGTCAAGAAAGAAGGCTTTTCCTGCAAGGTCTGCTTTTCGTTGTTTTCTGCGTTGCTCATTTACGTTAAATGGAATTATCAGTCGCCCAGATTGAGAGCTTTAAGTTCAGCGTCAGCTTCTTCCTGATCTCTCTTTTGCGCCGCTTCTGAAACGCCGTTAATTTCGCTATACTCGTCATCGTCTTCCGGATTGAAATCTTCAGCCGGAGCGGATTCCGAGACAACGGGAGAGACATCCTTTTCCGATTGAGCGTCGTCTTCCGACGCGTCTGCTTTAGGTTTGGCTGCGTCAGTTGATTTACCAACGTTTTCAGTATCGATGCGGAATGTTACAGTTTGACTTGGATCGCCGGGAACGGGCAGCGTCAGAAACAATTCTTTTGCCCCAGGAACGAAACGTTCAAAAATCAAAACGTCTGTAACAGGCGGATCGTCCGAATAAATAGTTTTGGGTTCTTTTTTGACATTTTTCGAATACTCGCCTGGTTTGAGTGCAAAGCCGTATGTGTTTTCTTTGTCTGTAAGGCTGATATTAGTCTTTTTACCCGATGAAAGCGAAACCGACCACGGGGTAAATTTAACCGTTTTTTTGGGGTTTGTATTTTGAACGGAAACGGTAATAATCGTTGATCTGTCAGGCGAATCGTCTTCAACGCCGCCCTTTGTGACAATCGGTTCGGTTCCCTGTCTGATGGATACGACCTTGATTTCCATATCTCCGACCTTGGCGCTTTGAGTAGCGCTGTCGTAGACGTTTTCTGGAATGACTATCGGTTCAGAAGGCTGCTCATCGGGATTGTTGCCATCCTCAGTTTGCTCGTCTTCGTTTGGCTGAGCTTCTTCTCCGACGCCAGGTTCAGCCTGAGCGTTTTCTTCTTTAGCCGGATTATCAGCGTCCTCTTTGCTTTGAGTTGCTGTTTGTTCTGTTTCTGGAGCGTTAGCGCTATTATCCTTTTTGCTTCTCAATGCAAATACCAGAACTGCAATCAGAATCAAAACCAGAACCGCTCCGCCTGCTATGCTGGCGATAAGGATTGTCTTCTTATCCATAGCGGCGGGGGCTTTCTTTTTGCCTTTCTTGCCCTTTTGTGGAGAAGACGGCGAAGACGCTGAATTGCTTGAAAAATCCAATCCGTCTCCGAAACTCATCGAACTGGAAGCTGAAGGCGCTTTTTGCGCTACTGGAATAGCAGAAGCAATAGGGGGCGCAACTGGCGTTTGAATGTTCGGAGTTTGAGTAAAAGCCGGATTGAGCGTCGGCGCAACAGGCGGAACCGATCGCGAGAACCCGGTATTGGCGTCGCCAGAATGAACGTTAATTGGCGACGGCGCTGTTGGATCGTTGGATACAGTATCGCTAAAAAGACCTTTAGCGTGAGACGCCAAGGTCCATTTGCCGTCCGCGCCGCGGCGAATATAATCTGTCGGGCGAATTTTATTTTGGGCTGCAAGTTGACGCAGCTTGTTAGAGTCCATCGGACCGTATTCTTTATCGCCGTGTTTTAAATACCAGTCAGCCATAGTAATTGGGAATGGGTAAGTATAACCTATTAGCGGAGATTCTTTTGAGTCTCCCAACAATTATCTAATATATATAATACTCTATTTTTAGAAAAAGTCTAGAGTTTTTCAGTTTTTTTAGCCGTTTTTCTTAAAAATTAGCTCTTTCTCCTAAAAATTATTGTTAATTTTAGGGTATAATCGGCGTATATTTTAGAAGAGCGCTTTGACCTTCAAAAATTCATTATCGTTTTACTTGCTAAACCTAAACAACCGATTATGAATACTATAACAACTTTGCAAGCGGTTTTATTTGATATGGACGGGTTGATGTTCAACTCGGAAGAGATTTATTACGCATCGTCTGAGGAAGTCGCCAGACGTCGGGGAAAAGTCTACACGAAGGAAATCGACAGGATGATTATGGGAACGTCTACCGAGTTTTCCATGAATACGATTATCCGCGAACTGGGCTTGACAGATACCTGGCAGGCGCTGGGAGATGAAACGCAAGACGTCTTTCGTAGTCTCCTGCCGACCATGCTCAAGCCAATGCCGGGACTGATGGAATTGCTTGATTTTCTGGACGAAAACAACATTCCCCACGCCATTGCGACCAGTACCAATAGAGAGCTTATGGAATACACGCTGTCGATTTACAATCTGGAACCCAGGTTTGCAAAAACCATTACAGGGTCTGATATTACGCATTGCAAGCCAAACCCGGAAATTTACCTTAAAGCGGCTGCGGCATTGGGGGTTGCTCCAGAAAACTGTATGGTTTTGGAAGACAGCTCTAACGGCTGCCGAGCGGGGAAAAATGCGGGGACTTACGTCGTCGCCGTACCGGCAGAACATAGCCAAGGACAAGACTTCAGCTTCGTCGATTTCGTCGCTGACACCCTTGCTGATCCCGGAATTCGCCAGCGGCTTTTAGCTCGTTAAGCGTCTGATTTTGCCTATTCCTCAAAAACAGACCCGTCCCGGAACTTTGCCCAGTCGGATTCAAACCAGGTTTCTTTTTGGGGAATCGGACGGCGGGGAATCCAGGCGTTTTCCACTTGTTGGGAAACCGGATTCCATTTGGTTTGCAGGACTTTTTCTCTGAAAGAGACGTCTTCTGGAACCTTTTCGACGTTGTCTGCATCTCTTTCCGGGGCGAGAATCAAGGCAGAACCGCGAGAGCCGACGCCGGACTCCAGAGCAAAGAGAATCGATTCCAGATATACCCAATGAGCGAAGCACAGCTGGACGTTGGACGCCGCGTCGGCGGCGTGAGGAACGCTCGGATCGAACCGACAGCCGAATTTCAGAATCCGTTCGTATTGCGATTTGGCGTCTGCAACGGCGGCTTTAAGCTCGTCTTTTTTGCGAATCGCCGCTCCGAAAGCTGACATTCGAGACTGGAACTCGTCGCGCTCTTCCTGCCACGTTTTAGGCGCGGACAGAGACTTTTCAAACCATTGCGTCCAGAAGTCTTCCATGTTGGAATAGTCTTGAACTGACGGCGTTGAAGGCGTTGTTTCAAGACGTCGTTTGATCTTTTGCGCCGCTCGCAGCGACCCGACTTGACCCGCGTTGAGAGCGGAACCGCCGGGACGTTTTACGCCGTGCGTTCCCGCGACTTCGCCAGCGGCAAAAAGACGGTTAATCGAGGATTCGTACCACGTATTGACTGCCAATCCGCCGTTGTTATGCTGAGCGCAGAGCGCAATTTCCAGCGGCTGAAGAGCCAGGTCGACGCCAAAATCCCGGTACAGGTTATACGCGCCGGGATTCATCTTTTGCAGACGTTCCAGCGGCGTCGCCTGCGTTGCGCCGGACTTTTCCAGATACTCTCGCGCCTCGCTGTCGAGCAGGTCAAAGGAGAAGCCGACCGCATTGGAGCGGAAATCCAGAAAGACTTTTTTCCCCTTCTCAACCGTTTCCCGATAGACGTACAAATCTATCATAGACGACCCGTCTGGGACTTTGCCGCTGTCGAAGGGCCACTGGTATCCCTTGCGGAAAATATCGGAGAACATCCGGGTTTTGTCGGCGTAGTAGTCCGGCAGGAATTCTCTCAGTGGTTCGACCGGATTTCCCTGAGAATCGACAGCCGCAGAGACGAATCGGGGAACGACCTGCATGTACGTCCCGGAGACGTTCCAGCGTGGGCTGACAGACGCTAATCCAAACTGGGATTCTGGAAGCCCTTCCGCCGCGGCGCCCGCTCGCAGAGCCAGCCCAATCGCCCCGGTTTGCTGAACCGGATAGACGCTTGTTTTGTACAGCCCCGCCGGACCGCCAACGGCAAAGACCAGATACTGATATTCAAACGCCGCCAGTTCCCCCTTCGCGTTGACCGCCAAAACCGCCCCGCCGGACGACGTCGGCTGAATTTCAATCGCCGTCCAGGATTCCTCAACCCGAATGTTCAGTTTGGGAATTTGAGCTATCAGAGCACGACACATCTCTCTGGACGTGTACGGTCCGACGGACGTCGCGCGGCGAAACGGGTCGTGGTCTGTCTTGTATCCGATGTAACGCCCGTAGGAATCAAACGGAAACGGCACGCCCAGCGTTACGAGGTTCATAAACCCGCGAACCGACCCGGCGGACTCCACCAGAGCCAGGTCGCCGTGCATCGACCCGCCTGCGAAATACGACTGCGCCATCAGTTCCGGGGAATCCGACTCGTCGCACAGCGACAGTTTATAGTACGTCTGCTTGTCAGACCCTGTATTGATCGACGTCCCCATCTGAAGCCCTTCAGTCAGAACGATTAAATCGTCTACGCCAAGGCGTTTGAGGGAGACAGCCGCATTGAGTCCCGCGGCGCCAGAACCGAGAATTAACGTTTGCGTGGAAATGATTTGCATGGTTGGAATAATTTGTTGATAGCCAGGTTAAAAGCCGTTTTTAATATTCCTCGGTAATGAGGACGTTTATTTCTGCCGATAGCCGCCGTGCCGTTTTTTCGGATTGTTTTTAGAGAACTTCTGTTTAGAAGTCGTCTGCTTGGGCGGGTTGGGCGGAATAAGACATTTAGGTCCGTATCCGATTAAGTCTTTTCGTCCCTCTTTAATCAACGCCTCTTTGACCCACTGGTAATTCTCCGGTAGAAAATACTGCATCAAGGCGCGCTGCATGCGTCTGTCCCGCTCGTTTTTGGCGACGTAAAGCGGTTTCCCCGTCGCTGGGTCGGACTCGGTATAATACATAGCCGTCGCCCAGTCAAACGGGCCGGGCCAGAAGTCCTGAACCTGCTGGGGTCGAAGGTTGTGATCGCGAAGGTATTCCGCCAATCGAATCATGGATTTCAGGTCGCAGCCGGGGTGTCCCGCAATAAAATACGGAATCAGATACTGCTTCTTGCCGCAGCGTTGGCTGGCGTTTTCAAACTGTGTTACAAACCGTTCGTAGACGTCTATGCTGGGCTTTTGCATGCATTGAAGAACCTCGCCGGCGACGTGTTCCGGAGCGGTTTTGAGATACCCGCCGACGAAATTGTCCGCCAGTTTCTGGATGTATTCCGGGCTGGAAAGCGCGACGTCGGTTCGTATTCCCGACGCGATAAACGCCTTTTTGACGCCTTTGATCTTCCGCGCCGATTCCATAAGTTCAATTACTGGCGTATGATCCGTATTGAGGTTAGGGCAGATTTTGGGATACAGGCAAGACGTTCGACGGCACCGCTTCATCTGTTCCGGGCGTCGACACGTCATTTGATAACTGTTGGCGGTGGGACCGCCCAGGTCGCTGATAACGCCGGTAAACCCTGGCTGAGACTGCATGCGTCGAATTTCGTCCAGGACGTTGTTACAGCTTCGGGACTGGATAATTTTCCCTTCGTGAGCCGCAATCGAGCAGAACGAACAGCCGCCAAAACACCCTCGGACAATCTGAACCGAGTTCCGAATTACGGTCAAAGCGGGAATTTCCGCAGAGCCGTATTTGGGGTGCGCCTGACGCGTAAAGGGCATGGAATAGACCTCGTCCATTTCCGATTCCGTCAGCGGTCTTTGCGGCGGACGAACGACAACGTGTTCCGTCCCAAATCGCTGCACCAGCGTCCGGGCGCAGAAAGGATTGAGTTCGTTGTAAATAATCCGGGTCATTTCAGCAAACTTCTCTTTGGATTGCTGAACCTCGTCCCAGGTTGGCAGTTCGATAACGTCGTCGCCGGTTGGAATGAGCGTTTTCATTCCGCCGCGGTACGCCGTCCCGGGAATATCGTGAAGCCAGGACAAGTCGCCGGACTCGTCGTTTAGATGTTCTTCCAGACGCCGCATGACTTCCAGAAACGTCAGCTCGCCCATGCCGTACATGAGCAAATCCGCCTTGGAATCGAGCAGAACCGATCGCCGAAGCTTGTCGCTGTAATGGTCGTAATGCGCCAGCCGACGCAAAGACGCCTCTATCCCCCCGATGAGAACCGTACAGCCGGGATACGCTTCCCGGGCGCGCTGAGAATACACGTTGACCGCTCTGTCGGGACGCCGCCCCAGTTCCCCGTTGGGCGAATACGCGTCTGCTGAACGGAGACGTCTGAAGGGCGTGTACTTGTTGACCATCGAGTCCATCGCCCCGGCGGAAATACCAAAAGCCAGCCGCGGACGCCCAAATTCCCGCCACGGCTGACAGCTGTGCCAGTCCGGCTGGTCGAGAATCGCAACCCGATACCCGTGTTTGGAAAGCCATCGCCCCAATATCGCCGCGGCAAAAGACGGGTGATCGACGTACGCGTCTCCGGTTACGAAAACCAGATCCACGTAGTCCCAGCCGCGCTGACGCATTTCCTGAGCGGTCGTCGGCAGAAACGGATTGTCGTCAATTCGCAATTAACGGTTATCTATTAAAGAAACAATTAACAACTGACAATAAAAAGCGCTTTGCAACAATTGTTCATTGCTAATTACATTGGAGGCGGCGGGGGCGCGTTCTTACCTGCCGCGGTTTCAATTACGACCTGCGAGAACCAGACAATTCCAGCAAGGTATCGCAAAAGCAGAGTTATCAGAATAAACGCCAACGTATGAAACAGTGCATTTCCCCATTCCAGTTCATAAAAGCACATGCACATAAACGTCCCGAATGCAGCTAGCGCAATTGTGCATATTCCCCACATCGTCGGCGTTTGACTGTTTAGAGTTCCAATATACATCAAATACGATAACGCTCCCCACATGCCGGCATAGACAAGGGAAATAACGGCTGTTCGCCAGTAATAATCAAAGCCGTGAATGGATTCCAGCATCTCTTCCTTTTTAACCAGCGGATACATGCCCCCAACAATCACTGGCGTAACAACGCATAGGGCGATAGACGCGATTAAAAAGTTTTTGTTCAGGTCGAAAACCTTCCCTAGAATAATGGTTGCAATAATCGTCCCCAATATCCCGGCAGCTATTATTATAGCGCGAACCGTATTAAACTTTTTCTCGCTGCGTCCCAACGGTTTGAGAACAAGCTTTCCCTGAGCGTTTTTACCGCCGCTGGAAAACGATTGTCCACCGTGAATAACAACTTTTTCCGCTGCGGGAACTTCGTTGGGAATATGGATTATCGTCTTGCAGTATTTACACGGACCGCTCTTGCCGGCAAACTTCTCGCTGACTACAAACTTTTTATGACATCCGGGACAGGTTACGGTAATTGACATGGAAACTCTGAAAAGTTAGGAATGAGGAGTGAAAAGGCAGTAGGCAGTAGGCAGTAGGCAATAGGGGGTGAGAATTATCAAACTACTGCCTATTGCCTCTTGCCTAATGCCTTATTATTTCAGGTTCTTTTCGTCGAACGCGTCGACCTTCTTGGCGGCTTCCTTAAGGAAGTCGGCAAACTGCGGCAGAGCGGAGGTGAACGCGGTGTTGAGGAACGTATCGACAGCGTCCAGAGCCATGGCTTCGCCCCAGATCATGGCGCCGAGGCACAGAACGTTGGAATTGTTGATCGTGCGGCACATTTTCGTAGCGAAAACGCTTTCGACGACGGACGCGCGAATGCCTTTGCATTTGTTGGCGACAATCGACATACCCATGCCGGTTCCGCAGAACAGAATGCCGTTTTCACAAGTTCCGTCCTGAATGTACTTGCAGGCGATCGGAGCGGATTCGAAGTAGGGAATGTCCGGATTTTCAGCGCGGGCGCCGACGTCAATGACGTCGTATCCTTTGCCTTTCAGGTCGGCGACAACGGCGTCTTTAAGTCCAACGGCAAACGGGTCAGCGGCTACTACGATTTTTTTACTCATGGTTTTCTCCTTTACGGTTGATTCTTGTGAAACGGGTTCTTCGGCAAATGCGTCAGACGCTGCGCCTGCAAGCGTTCCGACTGCCAGCGCTGCCGACGCGGCAATAAATTCTCTGCGATCCATGGCAGACTGCTCCAAATTTAAAAGGAAATGAAAAAGCTATAGACGTTAATCGTCAACTTTATTTTTAGCTATTTTACAAAATCGTCAAAGAAAATAAAAGGGGGGGCGCCAGAAAAGTTGCAATTAGACGAGATTAAGATGGATTTTTAGACGAAATCTAATCCGGAATCCAAGGTCGATAGAACAGGATGCAGAAAAAGTGGCGCCAATTGCGCCCTGAAATGTCCCCATAAGGAGCAGGATGTCAGATTATTCAGAATTGCAAGCCGGCGGGAAGCCGGTTCCGCAAGTCCCTGAAATTCAAGGGGTTTTGCATAGTGAAAATTTTGCTTGCAATAATACACAAAAAGAAAATCCAATAAAAAAATGGGCAGTACAGAACTCGAATCTGTGACCTCCTCCGTGTCAGGGAGGCGCGCTAACCAAACTGCGCTAACTGCCCATTTCTATGATTTGCAGACGCTGTCCGCAAACTGAATGCACGTATTATGCCACGTTTTTATATTTTGTCAACCGCCCGCGCCGGAAATTTTCCAAAATATTTGGAGATTTCCAGAACGTTCATTGATTCTTATCCGTTATTATGGTATAATCCCCTAAATACGCGCATGGGATTCGTAACCCCGGCGGTTTATCAATAAATATATTATTATCAACGTAATACGGCAATGACTCGCGACGAAATATACGAGGCGTTTTTGGCTCAGGTTCCCTACGAATTGTATCCCATGCAGGAAGAAGCCCTTTTGGCGTGGTTTTCTTCCGACCAGGGCGTTCTTGTGTCCGCGCCGACGGGAATGGGCAAGACGCTCATTGCTGAAGCCGTTGTTTTTGAGGCTCTTTCCACCGGGCGGAGGGCGTATTATACAACGCCGTTAATCGCTCTGACTGACCAGAAATTTCATGAATTGCAGGTCAAAGCGGCTCAATGGGGGTTTGACCCCAACGACGTCGGGCTGGTTACCGGCAACCGTAAAGTCAATCCGGACGCCAAAATTCTGGTTGTCGTGGCGGAAATTCTTTTCAATCGGCTTCTTCAGCCCGAAAGCGCCGCGGCGGAGAGTTCCGCTTTGAATTTCGACGACGTCGACGCGGTCGTCATGGACGAATTCCATCAGTTTAACGACCCGGAACGGGGAATCGTCTGGGAATTCTCGCTTCGGCTTCTTCCCCCGCGAATTCGGACGTTGCTTCTGTCGGCAACGGTCGGGAACGCGAAGCAGTTCGCTATCTGGCTGGAAACGCGGCATCATCGGAAGTTGGAAGTTGTCGAGTCGGACGAGCGAAAAGTCCCGTTGATGTTTCAGTGGGACGAGGAGCATTTTCTGGAAGAATTCATCGAGGAAATGGCGCTGGGAGACGACGAAACGCGCCGAACCCCGGCTCTGCTGTTCTGCTTTAGCCGGGATTTGTGCTGGGACTATGCGGAAATCCTCAAGGGAAAAAAGCTTATCTCCGCTCAACAACAGGCGGGGCTGCTGGCGGAACTGCAGTCGGAAAAAATGACGGATGGCATCGGTCCGAAACTCAAGACGATGCTTCTTCGCGGCGTGGGCGTTCATCATGCTGGCGTTATGCCAAAGTACCGGCGAATCGTGGAACGGTGTTTCCAGAAAAAGCTCTTGGCGGTTTGCGCCTGTACCGAGACGCTGTCGGCGGGAATCAACCTGCCAGCGCGGTCAGTGGTTCTGCCCAGCCTGCTCAAGGGTCCGAAAGGGAAAAAGAAACTCGTTCCGTTCGGAACGGCTCACCAGATTTTCGGTCGAGCTGGACGCCCTCAGTTCGACACGCAAGGATACGTTTTCGCCCTGGCTCATCCGGACGACGTCAAAATCGCCCGATGGCAGAAGAAATACGATCAGATTCCCGAAAACACGCCTGACCCGAACTTGCAGAAAGCCAAAAAACAGCTCAAAAAGAAACAGCCCAAGCGGTCGCCGGAAGAGCAGTACTGGTCGGAAAGACAGTTTCAGATCTTGCAAAACGCCAAGGCAGAGAACCTTCATTCCGTCGGGCAGATTCCGTGGCGCTTGCTGGCGTTTATGCTTCAGGCGTCGCCAGACGTTCAGCAACTGCGAAAGCTGGTTCAAGACCGTTTGCTCGATTCCGGACGCATGGAACGCGGTCAGCGCGATCTCGATCAGGCGCTTCTGACGCTTCACAACGCGGGCTACGTTGTTCTGGAACCCGCTCCGCCCGCCGATAAATCCCGCCTTATTACAGAGCTTGACCTGGGAACGGAACCCTCGCCCGACGCTCCGGCTATTGAGATCAAATATCTTCCAGAAAAGGAAGCCCAGCAGGAACCGAAAGAGGAACAGGGATTTGGGTGCGGGCTGTTTGACGAAGAAGAGCAGGAAGACTCGGAAGAGTTGCAAGTTGTAGGAGGATTGAAAGGCGGTAATGGAGAGAGCGAAGCGAACGGAATTACGCTTTCGCCGTCAGGCGAAAATGAGTTGCGAGTTGCGAGTTGCGAGTTGCGTGAAGAAGCAAGCGTCACGCCGACGCCGACAACTCCTCACTCCTCACTCCTAATTCCTAATTCACAAACCACTGATTCCAACTCGCAACCCTGGGAACCCCTTCGCGCCGCCGGTACGGAAAAGATGTCGATTCTGACTCAGATTCGGTCGATCAATCCGCTTTACGGGGCGTTTCTGATTGATCAGCTGGTTGACGCGGATCTTAAAGAGAAGCTGCAGGCGTTCGAGTCCGTTTTGGAAGTTCCCACGACGCTGCTGCGAAACGTTCGCGTTCCTCGTCAGTGGGAACTGCCGCCGGGACGTCTGGCGCAAAGCCGGCTGGACAAACAGCTGTTACAACTCGGTCTTGCGACAATCGACGAACTGGTCGAGAAGACGAAAGAGGAAATTCAGGAAGAGCGGGAACGTTTCGGCGGTCTGCCGGATGCCTCGGAACGGGTTTGGGTGATTCCGTTTGCGGAAAAGCTCTATCGTCTGTTCCAGTACGAGTACCCGCTGGTTGAGGAAATTGAAATCACCCCGGTTTGGATAACGGGCGAAATTCTGGAGTTCAACGGCGAGTTCAACAAGTACATCACGTCGAAGGGGCTGGTACGTCAGGAAGGCTTGATTTTCCGGCATCTGCTCCGCATGATTCTGTTGCTGGAAGAATTCGCTCAGCTGGACGTTCCTGTCAGCGTCCGGGAAACGTGGAAGCCGGAACTGCTGGGCGTCGCCGACGTCTTGCGTCAATGCTGCTCCGCCGCCGACCCGCAGGCGACAGAGGAAATCCTTGCCAAGTCGGAAGAAGAGCGGGAGTCTATGTAACAAAAGGAAACGCCATGTTTACGATAAAACCGTGTTCAATTGAAGACGTCGATACGATTATGGACATGCAGGATCATGTTATTGAGGTCAATAACAAGACCGGCAGGGGGAACTGGTATATTGTAACACAACGCCGCGATCTGGAAGAAGGGTTGAAGAATAACGACCTGCTAGTTCTCGGCGCGTACTGCAACGGGGAACTGGCTGCCTGTATTGCGATGTCCTTCGGGGATCCGCATGACATGTTTAAGATGCTTCTGAATAACCATCAAAACAACGAAGACAAACAGTTCGTCTACGCCAAGATGGCAATCGTCAAAGAGGCGTATCGCGGTCACGGTCTGCAAAGAACGCTGCTCCACGCGCTGGAAGCTGAAGCTCTCAAAAATCCACAGCTAAAGTACATGGGAGCGATCGTTCACCCGGACAACAGCTTCAGTCTCAAAAACGTTCTGGCGGAAGGTTATGAAAATAAAGGCAGGGTTATCCCTGACCCTCACCCAGGCTATCCGCGAGTACTGCTATTTAAGATTCTGAACAGGCAGAATTAGATAAAACTCAGACTGGCTGGGAATGCGGCGCCGACGCTGTTTCCTGACGGACGACTTCAAACCGTTTTTCCGCCGTTGTGAGAGGCGCGCGCGAGCAGGACGAGGACGTCGGCGATTTTGATAAACTCGTTTATGTTTTTCCCTTCAGGCAGTATTTCATTCCTGTTTACGTTGAAGCGTATCTGTTCATCTGTTAGTATTTTGTTTCAAATATTGCCCCGTCTTTGAGGCAGCGCATGCGACTATGTCTTTTGGAGTTCCGGTGAAGATAACTTTTCCGCCATCGGAACCGCCGCCAGGTCCCATGTCGATGATCCAGTCCGCCTGTGCGATAAGTTCAAGGCGATGCTCGACAATAACGACCGTGTTGCCGGCGTTGACGAGGCGGTGGAAAAGCGCAAGGAGCGCGGCAAGGTCTTTGTTATGGAGTCCCGTCGAGGGTTCGTCCATTACATAGACCTGTCCCGTGCGTCCAAGTTCGCTTGCAAGCTTGAGTCTCTGGATTTCGCCGCCTGACATCGTGCTTGTGGGCTGACCGAGTGAAAGGTAACCCAGCCCCACGTCGGCAAGGCTTTTGAGCGGGCGGAGAATCTTTTCACCCTCGAAGAAGTCCAGCGCCTCGTTGACAGTGAGGTTAAGAGCCTCCTCGATGTTGCGTCCCTTGTAGGCGTAGCCGAGAGCCGTCTTGCTGTAACGGCGTCCGCCGCATTGTTCGCAGACGACCTCCACGGGTTCGGCGAACGCCATGTCATAGACGATGCGTCCAGAGCCGCCGCACGCCTCGCACGCGCCTTTGGAATTGAAGCTGAACAAACTCGGCGCCACGCCGTTGGCGGCGGCGAACGCCTTGCGTATCTCGTCCATCACGCCCGTGTAGGTTGCGGGATTAGAGCGTATGGAAGCGCCGATGGCCTTCTGGCTGATGACGATTGCGCCAGGATGCTGTCGAACAAACTCATGGCAGACGAGGGAACTCTTGCCAGACCCCGCAACGCCCGTCACAGCCGTCAGAACGCCCTTGGGAATCTTGACAGAGACGTTCTTCAGATTGTGCGCCGTCGCGTTTCTGACCTCGAACGCATCCGACCAGACGCGAGGCTTCTCATTGAGTGCAATCGTTTCGGAAAGAGCGCCGCCGGTCGGCGTTCCCGACGCCTTGAGTCCTGCGAGGCTCCCCTGGAATACGACCTCGCCGCCCGCCGTTCCCGCATTCGGTCCCATCTCAATAATGTGGTCTGCAAGTTCGATCATCTGGCGGTTGTGCTCCACCACAAAGACGCTGTTGTGGCGGTCGCGAAGCCCCGTCAGCAGTCGCCCGATCTTCTCTGCGTCAGCTGGATGGAGACCTGCGGTCGGCTCGTCGAAAATGTAGGTTATGTTCGTCAGGGAACTGGCGAGCGAGCGCACCATCTTGATACGCTGGAGTTCGCCGCCGGAGAGCGTATCGGTCTTGCGCGAAAGTGAGAGGTAGCCGATACCCACCTCGTCCATGCGTTCAAGGTACGCTGTAATCTGCCGCGCAAGCGACACGCCCATCGGATCGGATACGCCGCGCAGTTCAACTGCAAGCTCACGCGCCGTCATTTCGCCGTAATCGACGATATTCTTGCCGTTGATTCGCGAAACGAGAGCCTTGGGATTCAGTCCCGCGCCGCCGCACGTTGGACACGGGGCTTTTTCGACGAGGGACATGATTTCGTCCTGAAGCGTCTTCTTGAGCTTCGTGATGTCGCGCTTGAGGTAAAGCCGCTCGAAACGCGGCAGAACGCCCTCGTAATCGACCTTGTCCACGCGTCCCGTGTTGTTGGAGCGGATCTCGACCTTGACGGGCTTGCCCTCGCCGCCGTATTTGAGATATTGCCACTCCGCATCGGAGAAGTCGCGCAGCGGCTTGTCCGCATCAATGATCGGGTTCGCCTGATAAAGGTACGTCTGCCACCCGGCGGAGAACTGGCTGAAAAGTATCGCGCCTTCGCGGAGAGTCTTGTCCAAGTCGAACAGCCGCTCTTCGACCAGCCGCCACCGCTCGCCCAGTCCCGAGCAGTCGGGACACATTCCCATCGGATGGTTGAAGGAATACGCCATCGACCCGCCCGCGCTGGGCTTGCCGCAGCGTGAGAAAAGAAGCCGCACCAGCGGCGCGGCGTCTATTGCAGTTCCGACCGTGGAACGCGCGCTTGTTCCAGCTGAACGCTGATCCACGACGATGGACGGCGTGAGATTTTCAATGCTCTCGACCTTTGGACGCTCGTAGTGCGGCATTTTGTTACGCAGAAACAGCGGATAGTTCGCCTGCCACTGGCGGCTTGATTCTACAGCAATCGTGCCGAACGCAAGCGACGACTTGCCGCTCCCCGACACGCCCGCGAACACGACAAGCTTGCCTTTGGGAATCGTAAGATTTACGTGCTTCAGATTGTTTTCATAAGCGTCGACAATGCGTATTTCGTCAGCATCGGTCATCTAATGCCTTCCTTTCAATCAAAAAGTTTACCTTTCAATAGCAATCGTGATAAGTTTGGTTCTTCTGTTTGACGGCAGCGTTTCCACGTTTACGTGTTTACATGTCTGTAACTCCTTGGCTATTACCACCTCTCCCAATGAATGCAGTCTTCCAGCGCGGGATATTTTTGCGCAGGGTATTCGGCGTTGTCGGCGGGAACGCCGATGCCGATCATACACGGCAGAATGAAGTCCTCGGCGCAGCCGACAGCCGCGAGGATTTTCTCCGGCTGACCTTCAGTTGGGATTCGCATCGCGCAGGAAAGCCCCTCGTCAGCGGCGGCAAGAAAAATATTCTCGATTACACACCACATCTCAGCGGTGTCCATGTGCGTACGCGGTACAGGCTCATTGACGATGCGTTGGTCGCGCCTGTAGAGCGGCAGCACGAGAACCGGCGCTTCTTCAAACATCGACTTCTGCCTGGGAAAGGCGATCTTGATCATTTGCGCTACAGGCGTTGCCGCTTCTTTTATCGCGCAGGGAAGCGGCTCAATACATTCGATTGCAGCAGACTTTAGCTCCGGGTCTGTCAACACGATGAAGTTCCACTTGCGGCAATGATCGAACGACGGCGCCATCAGCCCTGCCTTGATAATGCGCTCAATGGTCTCGCGTCTCACCGGCTCGCTTTTGAACTGCCGCGTTGTGCGGCGCTTTTCTACTACATTCTTGAATTCCATTTTATTCTTACCTTTCTCGCGTTTTTAGATTGTCAGCATCACGCCTCGTGGACGCACTTGCCGGTGATGTGTTCTGGGATGAGCGCGAAGACTTGAACGCGCTTGACTTCGATTTTCGGTGAAGCGCCCCGCGCGCCTTTCTCAAAGGCATCGCACAGCGCGGCAGTGTTCATATTGCGGCGGGGATCCGCCGTCGACGATCTGGACTGTCTTTATGGCTTGTTCTTCCTATCGTATGAAGTGCATGGGTTGCCAAGGCTCGTCTGCGGGGCGGGGGATGGCGTCGCCGCGCTTGAGGTTCTTGAGGAGCCAGGCCATGTTGCGGCCGAGCGTACGCATCGTCTGCATTCCCTCCGTGTCCTTCTCGCATTCGCCCTCATTCATTCCGAACAAGATGTTCCAGTATTGCGATGTGACGAGAGGGCAGTTCAGCCCCTCGAACGGCATGTTCATGCACTGGTACGCCGCCGTGGAGCCGCCGCGTCGGCATATTGCTATGGAGGCGGCGGGCTTGCACTCGATATGCTTTCGCGCCGATATGCAGACGCGCTGCCATACGGCGAGGAATGCGCCGTTGGGCTGACCGCAGTAAACCGGCGCGCCGACTATGATGCCATCTGCGGTCGGCAGTTTCTCGACGATGCGGTTGGCGACATCGTCGTTAAAGATGCAGCGTCCGAGCGACTTCTCCATGCACTGATAGCAGGCGATGCAGCCGCGCACCGGCTTCTTGCCGATCCAGACGGTCTCGGTTTCGATTCCCTCGGCGGCGAGGGAGTTGGCTACTTCTTGCAATGCCCGCGCCGTGTTGCCGTTTGTGCGCGGACTTCCGTTGATGAGTAACACTTTCATTGTCCGTTCTCCATATTGTGTTTAATACGTTCGACAAGACGCATGCCGAGGGCGTGGGCGTTTGCGAGGTCGGTCGGGAAATGCGCATCGCGGTAGGCCCGTTTTTCTTCTTCAGTGAAGATCGTCATGTCGTAGCGCGAGTAGTCGGCGAACTGGTAGGTGTTGCAGGCGTAGAGAGTTTCCGACGCTCCGAAAACCCCAGCCAACGTCTGTGTGTTTGCTTCGAGGAGGGTCGGATAGCCGACGTCCTTCATCATCTCTTCCGGGCAGTTCATCGTGAAGATGTTTGCCGTCTCGATCACCTTGTCGCGGCAAACGAGCGGTTTTCCGTCCTCGTAGTGGTAACTGTACACCGGGAACGCCAGCCGCTCGAGAAAAGCGCGGTACACGCCGGTCGGGTAGCTGAAGTAGATCGGCGAGCCGAGAACAATCACATCCGCCTGACGTGCGCGTTCAAGGACGGGACGCAGGTCGTCGCGAATGGCGCACACGCCGTTGGTCTTGGCGTTCTTGAGCTTGCAGGCAAAGCAGCTCTTGCAGCCCGCAAATGGGAAGTCGTAGAGGTTGACGAGTTCCGTTTCAGCGCCTGCCTCCTCCGCGCCCGCTTTCGCCGCCTCAAGCATCTTGGCGGTGTTCCAGTTCTTGCGCGGGCTGGCGTTGAAAAACATTGCAAATAGCTTATCGTTAATCATGGTGGTTCCTTTCATTTCAGATTCTTCCTGTAAAACGCCTCAATCTTGTCGAACGGAATGGCGTTCTTTCCGCCGCCGTCGTAAAGGTCGCAGTGCGATGCGCCGGGAACGATCAGAAGTTCTTTGTTGTCGCCCTTGAGCATTTTGAACGCCGTCTCGCCGAAGTAGCGGCTGTGCGCTTTTTCACCGTGAACGACCATAACCGCGCTCTCGATTTCGTTGGCGTAGGCGAGCAGCTTGGCGTTCAGGAAAGAGAGGAAACTCGTTACGTTCCAGCCGTCCGTCGAGTTGAGCGAGCGGGGATGGAAGCCGCGCGGTGTCTTGTAGTAGGCGTAGTAGTCCTTGACGAACTGCGGAGCGTCGTCCGGAAGCGGATCAACGACCCCGCCGCCGCGTTTGGGAGCGCCGGATCGGAAATCGACGATGCGCTGGGCGTTCATCGCATCGCGTTTCTTCATGCGTTCGGCTGCGGAATCCTCCGAGTCGTAGTAGCCGTTGGCTGTAACGCGGGTCATGTCGTACATTGTTGAGGCGACTGTTGCTTTGATGCGCGTATCGATCGCTGCCGCATTGATGGCAAGACCGCCCCACCCGCAAATGCCGAGGATGCCGATTTTCTCCGGGTCAACGTCGTCCCGGCTAATAAGGTAATCGACAGCTGCCTGGAAGTCTTCGGTATTGATGTCCGGCGAGGCAACGTAGCGAGGCGAACCGCCCGATTCCCCTGTGAAGGACGGGTCGAACGCGATGGTCAAAAACCCGCGCTCCGCAAGCGTCTGGGCGTAAAGACCGCTCGACTGTTCCTTCACTGCCCCAAACGGACCGCTGACGGCAATCGCCGCGAGCCGTCCCGTTGCGCCTTTCGGCTTGTACACGTCTGCAGCGAGCGTGATGCCAAATCGATTTTGGAAGGTCGCCTTGCAGTGGTCCACCTTCTCGGACTTCGGGAACGTCTTGTCCCATTCCTGCGTCAGTTCCAGTTCCGCAGCGTTTGCTGTCAATGTCATTGCAATGAAAATTGCTCCTAAAATAAATCTGGTCATGTTTGATATTCCTTTGGAAATTATGGTAAAAACGACTGAACTGCGGCAATCGTGCGCTCAATGAGTTCGTCAAGCGTCCAGCCCAGCTGATCCGCGCCTCGTTGAATCACGTCGCGCGAACACCCGGCGGCGAACTTCTTATCCTTGAACTTCTTCTTTACGCTCTTGAGGTTGAGGTCTTTTGCGCTCTTGGAAGGATACATCAGTACGACCGCGCCCAACAGCCCCGTCAGTTCGTCAACGGCGAAGAGCACCTTCTCCATGAGATGTTCCGGCGCAATGTCGTTGGCGATTCCGTAACCATGCGAGGCGACAGCGCGGTTAATGGAGTCCTCCACGCCGAGTTCCTTCAGGAGCGTTTGGCTTTTCAAGCAATGCTCCTGCGGCCACAGCTCGAAGTCGATGTCGTGCAGCATGCCTACGATACCCCAGTAGTCCTCTTCCTCGGCATAGCCGAGTTCACGGGCAAACCAGCGCATGGTCTTTTCCACCGTTTCAGCGTGTTGGAGGTGAAATGCGTCTTTATTGTACTGCGTGAGAAGCTCCCATGCCTCGTCGCGCGACAGGCGCGTTGTCCTTTTCTGTTCTTCTGTCATTGTTATCCTCTGTGATAATTCGTATTTTCCCGGGAGCTTACGCACCCGGCTCGCCAAAATCCGTGTGCTGACTGACCTGCACAAATGTTGTTAGGCTTTAGTCGTTCGCGTGAACGTCGTAGGCGCTTAAGAGGAACTCTGCTACGCCGGGAGCGTCCGGGTTCCACATTCCTTTTCCGGTATCCAGGGCGCGAATCTGTTCCATCTCCGAATCGGTCAGCGTGAAATCGAAAACATCCATGTTGCTTTTGATTCGTTCCAGATGAGTGGACTTCGGGAAGACGATAACGTTTTCCTGAATTTCAAAGCGCAAAACGACCTGAGCGGCGGTTTTCCCATGCGCAGCGGCAATAGCGGTAATAACGCTGCAATTCAGCAGGTCAGAGTTGCCCTGTCCCAGCGGCGCCCAGGCTTCAACGTGAACGTTATACTGCGCCATGAGCGCTCGGAGTTCCTTTTGCTGATAGAGCGGGTTGAACTCCACCTGATTGACCGACGGAACCGTTTCAAGCTGGGAGATAAAGCTGTTCCAGATGGTCGGGGTCATGTTGCTGACGCCAATCGACCGGATTTTCCCCGCCTTCTTTGCCGCTTCCATCGCCTTCCACGCGCCGGGGACGTCGCCGTACGGATGATGAATCAGGTACAAGTCCATGTAGTCCGTACCGAGCTTTCGCAGCGAGGTTTCAATTCCCTTTTCCGCCGCGCTGAAGCCGTAATCCTGAACCCACAGTTTGCTGGTCAGAAAGATGTCCTGACGGGGAACGCCGCTGTCGTGAATCGCTTTCCCGACTTCCTGTTCGTTAAAATACGCCGTCGCCGTGTCGATGTGACGAATCCCCAGATCGAGGGCTTCGCGGACTGCTTTATACGTACTGCCGTCTGCCGGAATCTGATAAACGCCAAAACCGAACATCGGAATCTCGACGCCGTCGTTCAAGGTAATTGTTGGAATGGTTGTCATGATAACTGAAATTAAAGGTTAATGGAATAATATCTGTTGAATAATTCAATTATAGCGCCAACGTCTGTTTAATGCAAGAGGACGCAGAGATTGTCCTGCTAAAGGGGCGCGCAATTGCACATGGTTGAGTCCGGCTCGCGGCAGTCCCCTGCCGCTCTACCGCGTTAGCGGTTAAGTATGTTTTGCCATGGGGTTCATCCCACAGACTTAAAGAATAAAGAAAAAACGCTCAATAGATCCAAATATTCTTTTCGCTCCTAACATTTTAAAATGTTTTTCGTATATAATTATATAATAACAACTCATTTCCCCTATACAGGAGACAATTTCATGAATAGAAGACAGTTTATCGCGGCGGCTGCGGTCGGGGTCGGCATGGCAGCGTCTGCCTTTGCGGACGGTTGTGCGACAGTCCCATTTGAGACGTTTAACTCGTATTTTGTCCTTAATACAATCAAGCCGGAGAAAGGCAAAGATTGCAAGTTCGGCGTTTGTACAACAAGAGAGCAGTTTGACGCTCTGTTTCATCCGGCGGCGATCATGTTTTCCAAACAGAAGTTCGTTGCCGATGATTATTTCAAAGACCACGCGATTCTTTACTGGATCGAATGGGGAAACACGCCGTGGCAGTATACCGTCCAGTCGGTTGAACAAAGCGATTCCGACCTGGTCGTAAAGTATGCCCGCCAGGGCGAACCGTCCGAGACCGCGTATTTCGCCCCGATTCTGCTTGTCGGAGTGAAAAAGACCGCACTGTCAGCCGACGGGAACGTTGCATTTCAACTCAAAGGGAAATAAATTACACGTCAGGAGAGAATTATGTTTAAGTCATTGATTTTTAAGAGCTGGAAAGGCGTCGCGGCTGGAACCGCATTGGGATTGTTTCTTTCTATCCCTGCCGTTTACGCCCAAAATCCCAACGTTACACAACAGTCGCCTGCAGCGGCGGTGGAATCGGCTGTCGCCAGTCCTGTTGTCAGTCCTGTTCCCAGGACAGTTACAAGCCGGGTGAAATCGGTAAGCATGTTTAAAAACGGCGTCGCGCTGATTCGAGAAGAGTTTACCGTTCCCGCAAGCGGTCAGTACGTTCTCGACGCCATTCCCTACGCGATTCACGGCGCGTTTTTCATTCAGTCGGATGCGGACGTCGAAGCTGTCCTGACGCAGCGGCAGAGCCGGGAATCCGTTGGCGCGTCAGGCGATCTGAACTATCAAAAAGACCTCGTCGGAAAGAAAGTCCGAGTGTTTTTCAACAACGCCAACTTGCCGCCGGTTCACGGGACAGTAGCCGCCGTTCGTCCATCGGCAGACGACAAAGCGCCGCAGTCCGACTCCGATTTCCGACCCCGCTATTATTCTCAGGCGTATTATTACAGCCGGGGGAATGACACGCCTGCGGTTTCCAATCCGCATTTAATTCTCAACACGGATTTTGGACAGTCGGTAATTCAGCAGTCGTCGATTGCCCGGATTGACGTTGAAGGCGAAATCGGCGCGGTTGTCAGATCGCGCCCGACGCTTCTGTTCAAAGTCAAAACCGAAAAGCCGGCAACCGTCGGGATAACATATCTCACCAAAGGCGCCGCTTGGGCGCCCGCCTATCGGCTTCTGCTTCCAGACGAAAAATCCAACCGCGGCAAAATGACAATCGAGCAGACCGCGACAATTGTCAACCAGTGGCGCAGTTTCAGCGACGCTCACCTTTATCTTATCAGCGGATACCCGAAAATCGGCTGTGAGAACGTGATTTCCCCGATTTCCAACAAGGCGAACCTGTCGGCGTTTTTCAGCCAGATGCTCAGACCAGATGGCGACGACCGCGGCAGTATGATGTCACAGATGGTTATGAACTCCGCCAGCCCGCGCGATTCCGACGACTTCCCGTCCGGCTCGGTTGCCGCGTCCGGAGACGGTCCCGATATTTACTATCACCCAGTCGGTCAGCGGTCGATGAACAAAGAAGACGTCCTGGCGCTGTCCAACGGCAAGAAGGAAACGGAGTTTGAACGCGTTGTCGAATGGACGGTTGCCGACACACGCAACGAAAATGGACATCCGATCGACCGGGAAAACCCCAACACGCCGTGGGATACGATTCAGTTCGTCAACCCGTTTGACTTCCCCATGACGACCGGCCCCGCCGCCGTCATGACAGAACACAAGTTCCTGGGACAGAATACAAGCTACTGGACGTCGCCGGGCGAAAAGACCAGCATCCCAATTACGAAATCGCTCAGCGTCAGCGTCAAGGCGGACGAGCACGAAATCAACCGCAGCGACGAGATGCGATACATGGGCGTTCGCTGCCGACGCATTACCGTTGCAGTGGAACTGACCATCGCCAACCGTCGGGCGGAACCGATCAAAGCCTTGGTCAAACGGCAGTTCTCCGGGGAGATTGAAAAGCCGGTAGAAGGCGCAAAAATCGTCCAGCTTAACCAGAACCTCAACGCGCTCAACCGTCAGAACGAACTCCGCTGGGAACTGACGCTCAACCCGGGCGAAACCCGGACGCTCAAATACGAGTACGAAGTGTACATGAGCTATTAATGCACGGACATCTAAAGACATGACAGAAATATAAAACATGACGCCAGAGGCGATAATCGTCTCTGGCGTCAAATTGTTTTAATCTTCAAAAATGAAGTTAATTTCGCTTCTTGGCATCAGCCGCCGAAGTCGTCGAAGTAGATGTTTTCTCTTTCGACTCCCAGCGAGTCCAGAAGTTTTACGACGGCGCCGGTCATCATGGGCGGGCCGCACATGTAGTATTCGCAATCTTCCGGGGCGGGGTGATCTTTCAAATAAAGATCGTACAGACACTGGTGAATGAACCCGGTCGGGCCTTTCCAGTTGTCTTCCGGCAGCGGGTCGGACAGAGCCAGGTGCCAGCTAAAGTTCGGGAATTTTTCCGCCAGTTTGTCGAATTCGTCCGCATAGAAGACTTCTCTGAGCGAACGCGCGCCGTACCAGTAGGAAATCTTGCGCTGGCAGTTCTTTGTGAGCAGTTCGTCGAAAATCTGCGAACGAAGCGGAGCCATGCCTGCGCCGCCGCCGACGTAGATCATTTCAGCATCGGACTTCTCGTTGACGAAGAACTCGCCGTACGGGCCGGAAATGGTAACCTTGTCGCCCGGCTTGAGGCTGAAAATGTAGCTGGACATAAGTCCCGGGGGAACGTTGGGCATTCTCGGGGGCGGGGACGCGATACGGACGTTGAGCATGACGATGCCCTTTTCCGCCGGGTACGACGCCATCGAGTACGCGCGCGTGACGTGTTCCGTACAGGTTGACACGTACTGCCAGAGATTGTATTTATCCCAGTCGCCGTGGTATTCCGGGTCAATGTCGAAATCCTTGTACGCAACGGTATGCGGGTCGCATTCGATCTGAATGTATCCGCCGGCGCGATAGTCGACGTGTTCTCCCTGGGGGAGTTCCAGAACCAGTTCTTTAATGAACGTTGCGACGTTGCGGTTGGATCTAACCGTGCATTCCCATTTCTGAACGGAGAAAATCTCCGGGTTGATTTGCAGTTTCATGTTCTGCTTGACCGGGGTCTGGCACGCCAAACGCCAGTGGTCGCGAACCTCGCGGCGCGACATGTGCCCCAGTTCCGTCGGCAGGATTTCTCCGCCGCCTTCGAGAACCTGGACTTTGCACTGACCGCAGGAACCGCCGCCTCCGCAGGCGCTGGGGACGAAGATCTTTTTGTCCGCCAAAGTCTGAAGCAGTTTCCCGCCCATAGGGACTTCCAGCGTCTTGGACGGGTCGTCGTTGATTTCCAGGGTTACCAAACCGCTGGGAACCAGAAGTTTTCGGGCGAGAAGGATAACGGTTACCAGCGCCAGTACGATGCCGGTAAACATTCCGACGCCTAATAAAATTTCGTGTAACATAATAGCTCTTTTATTTGTGAGTTAGGAATGAGGAGTGAGGAGTGAGGAGTTATTCAATGGACTCTCGCGTTGATTTAGTAATCGAGGAGAGCATCCTTTGTAATTCCTCACAATCAGCCAAAAGGGATTTATACTGATTTTCAGTCAATAAATTAGCTCCTTCAAAAAGCAACTCCAGCCAATAAATAGTTTCAGCGCATTCTTTGAATGCAATCTGCATTTTGGCAAGGAAATCCTTTCTGGAAAAACCGCATTCAGCTTCAACGACATTCGCTCCAATACTTGTTCCTGAACGAAAAATTTGACTTGATAAAATGTATTCCTTTTTTTCGTCTTTAAGAAACAAATAAAGGTGTGTAATTCTTATTGCGAATCGTTTGCTTTTATATCTTACGGTGTTTTCTGGACTAATTCCCATTACTCACTCAAAACAATTAAAATGGAATAAAGCAGGAATTTCAAAGTTAACGAATGAGGAAAAACAAAAAACTCCTCACTCCTCACTCCTCACTCCTAACTGTATACCCATGGAATTCAACCAATAACCTAAATTCCGGAAAATACCATGTAGCCCATTGCCATCAAGCCGGCGGTGATGAACACGATGCCGATGCCGCGCAGTCCTTTCGGGACGTCGCTGTACTGCATGCGTTCGCGAATCGCTGCCAGCAGGCTGATGGAAATCGCCCAGCCCAGACCGGATTCAAATCCGTAACGGATTGACTGTCCGAAGTCCATGCTGCGTTCGACCAT
>JAFSMW010000092.1 GCA_017447745.1 Thermoguttaceae bacterium | reverse complement strand
TCGCAGCGCCGTCTTTGTCCAGCGGCTGAATGGCGCAGGGCGTAACAGCCGGAACGGTGAAATGCGCCGAGCCGTCTTCGTTGACCGGAACGATCCCGAGAACGGTTTTCGGATCCCACGGACCGTCCAGCCCGACGCTGTGCGGTTCCGCGCCCATGCCCTGATAGCTGAACTGATACGTAAAAACGCGCAGCGCTTTAACCGTCCCCTTGGGAACGCCTTTGAGTCCCTCGCCAAAATAGACGTTCGCAATAAAGACGTCCGCTTCCTGACGGTCGTAGTTCGTCCGGTTTCCAATCACCGGCGGGCGGGTCGTCTCACGAATCGGAATCGGTTCGAAACAGGCGAAATTCGGAACGGAAATCAGCGGGACGACGTTGTCGAACGTATCGACCAGACAAATCTGCCAGCCCGCGCCGGGGCGCAGCTTGGCGGAAACGAGAAAGACTTTGTCCGTAATCGGGAACGGGTGCGTAAACTGCGGGAACGACTGCGAAATCGGCAAGTCCAGAACCTGTCTGCAAACCGGCTTGTTACGTCCCGGAATTCGCTGAACGGCGCCGGAGTTCTCCTTGCGTCCTTTGGACGTGTCGAACAGAACGAGGTCGCCGACGCGGTTCTGCTCGTGATGTCCGCCGACAATCGCGACGAACTGTGACGGCTGACCGGGAATCGGTCGGGCGTAGAACATGCTGCCCGGCCAGTAGGAATTGCTTCCGTAGAATTCCGACTGGTTCGTCCCGTCCGGGTTGGCGTGCATGAGGATTCGGGAAAAGGCGTGCGGCAAGTCCGAGTATTCCCATCGCTGGTACATAATCCGCCCGTTCTCCATCAGCGTTGGCGACCAGTCGTGATCCTGCTCCAGCGTCAGCTGACGAACCTGCCCGGCGGGGTCTTTGCGGTACAGATTGCAAACGTGCCCGGAACCGTTAATACAGGGAACGCCCGTAAAACAGGCGGTCGAACAGAACGCGATGCCGTCGTCCGCCAGATAACAGCCGTCGTAATTGTCGACGTCGGACTGCTCAATCGTCGGGACGAGTTTCGCGCCGGCGTCTGCGCCGTCCAACGCCAGTTCCCAAAGCCGCCATCGGTTGTTCTCGTCAGAGCAGGGCATGGAAAAGAGAATCCGCTTCGCGTCAAAATGGAGGTCGACGTCCCCGACAAAGACGTCTCTTTCCGGCTTGTAAATCAGTCGGCTTTCCCCCGTTTTGAGATTGAACGCCTTGATGGAGTTGTTGTATCCCGTTTTGGAAAGAACCGAGTTGCTGTTGTAGTTTTGCGGCAAGCCGAGCGCAGCGGAAGCGCGTTCAATATACAGGATTTCCTCAAAGTCCAAATCGGGATTGGCAAGCAGCGCCTCTTTCTGTAACGCGGCAAACTGATCGCGCATTTCCTGTGTAGGGTTGTCGGCGCAGTTTTGCTCGTTTATCTTTTGAACTATCGCGTCAAGCCGGTCAAGATAACGCTGGGCGTCGTATTCGTCCGGATACCGGGATTGAATGTCGGCGATGGCGTCGCGCAAGGCGTCAACCGGCAGCGGGTTGAATTCCTTGGCGGGGGAAAAGAGCGCGTTCCGGTTCTCTGCCGTATTGGCAAATGTCAGCAGATTGTAAATCAGGGCTTCAAAATTGCTGCGAAAATGCGAGTCCGCCTCACCGTAGACGGGGGAAATCTGAAACGGAATCGCAAACGCCGTTCCGTTCCCGCGAGTGAAAACGCAGCCGGGATTTGCCGCCCCGCCGGGGTTCGACGCAAAGACTGTTACATTCGCCCCGGTAACGCTAAACGACGCGAAGGTTGGATAAGCTGCGTTTGAGAACCAGTAAACGCCGCGATCCATTTCCAGCCCCGCCCAAATCGGGTCGGCGACTCGCGCTGGACGGTATCCCACCTGCGACCGGTCGTTGCCAAACGTCAGCGGCGCGGTTTTCATATCGAGCGGGTTCTCGTCCGTTCCCAAAGAGCCAATCAACGCCGCCGCTCCGCCGGAGAGAATCGCGACTTTCCCTGAATCGAGATGTTTTTTCAACGCCTCTTTGACCGTTGAAGAAAACATCGGACTGGACTGGCTGATTCCGTAATCTCCCTGATACGCCCAGACGACGGCGTATTTCTCCAGATCGCAGGGCAGGGCGTTGGCAGAGCAGATTTCTCCCGCCTTCGAGACGTACAAGACGTCCAGCGCCGCCCCGGATCGTTTCGCCGCCCGCTGAGCGATTTCAATCGCGTACCCGGAATCCGGCTGACAGACCTCGCCCGGTCGCTGATCGAGAATCAATGCAATCGCCCTCGACGCGTCTGTTACATCTTGAGCTTTCGCTGCGCCAGTAAATAGTATTAACGCTAGAACGAGCCAGCAGGTAAACGGCAGGAGTGTATTGGTGAACTTCATGGGTTGGGTTAGTTAGGAATTAGGAGTGAGGAACGCTTGCATCAATTGCTAATTGTAAATTGCTAATTGCTAATTCCCCTTTATAGTATCAGATTGTCAACCTGTTGTCCAGAGTTTTAAAGGAAAATTTCAGAAAAAACAGAATTTGGAATATGTTATTTCTTTACAATTACAGAAAGCGCCTTGCCGTGTTCTCCCGTTTGAACCATTGAAGATTCCATGCTTTGGTCAATGCCTTTTCCTGAAACAAACAGATTGACACTGCATGGGGTGTCAATTCCTTGACTCGGAATTTCCAGCAGGACGGGACGAAATCTCCATTCTCCGCTTTGTGGAGTATATAGAATCAGTATGCTAAAAAGCCCATTGCGTTCTCTGGCTGGAGAAGCAAAAAATGCGCCTTCTTCGGGCAGTAAATCGCGTTCAGCCAATTTCCAGCCGCCAGACTCAGGAGAGCAATATTCAATGCCGATAGAAGCTGAGGCGCCTCCCGTTTGTTCGCAGCGAATAATTACAGATTCGTCAGAAGCGTTTGTTTCTTTATCAGTTTGAAATATTACGCCAATTAACAGCAGAAGTATGGAAGCTCCCATACCGCAGGCGGCGACGTCTAAAAAGGAAATAAAAGCTCGACTATTCATTTTTTATCAATTCGGATAACGATAATGTTGAATCTATTTTCAATTTGCGTTCGGAAGCGATCTTTCCGTCCTGAATGACTCGGCAACAGGCAACTTGAGGAGCCAGATTTTCCAGTTTAATCATTTCCAGTTCCTTGTCATTCGGTTTTTTACGACAGTACAGAACCGCATAATTCCGCAGTATCGTAGGCTTTGCTTCCAATGTTGAGTCGCCAAAATTCCATCTGCCTAAAGGCGCTTCTCCGTCAGGATCAAGCTCAAATAAAGGCGATTCAACGTCGTCTGAATATAGCATGACAACAAACTGAGGTACGTCTTTTTTGGATTGGGCAACAGTCTGCTGCGATTCTACCTGCCATGCTGTTATGGTTGTCAGGAACAACAATAGCATGCCGCCAAAGCCGCACGTTAAAATGTCAAGCAGGGAAACGGACAGTTTCATAATAACATTTTCAATATGGAATTAATAAAGAATAAAATTACAAAGGAACTCCTGAATCGCGGTTGTTCGATTGAATTACTGGCGAAATCGAAGGAGCAGCTAAAGCGTCCTTTTTGGAAATATGCGTTTCAAAAGTTCGAACCCTTGTAAATGCAAGCTCCAAAAGCAACGCTAAAACCAGAGCGACAAATGTTGTGTCGAATGCAAACCCCAGTTTCTGGGTCAATTCCGCCATGACCATTTGTTTGTCCTGAGCTGAAAAGAGTTTATCTGCTTTTAATAACGCCTCTCCCATGCCTAAAACCGTTCCGATAAACCCCATGGAGGGCAAAACGGCAATCATGGACGAAATCGGGCGATAGACGCTTTCTTCCGCTTCTTTTAGCGTTGGAAGCTGACTTCGCAATTCCATGGCTTCCGGAGAATTCTGAACGGACTTGCGTAACATTCGATAGCGTTGAACCAGAACAATCGCTATTGTCATGAATCCAAATACAAGAAGATATTGAATCCAGCCGTTAATGCGGAACATAATACGTAAAGGCGTGTCATAAATCTGCATAACCTGGTTGATGAATTTGACCAGAAATTCCTTTTTGGATTCGCCCAGCGAGTCGCGTTCCAGAGCGTCATACCACGTTTTGTCCGTTATCTGATTCAAAACTTCAGTCCCTGAATATTTATAAGCCGAAACAAAAATCCAACCTGAAGGAGAACCGCAAAGCAGTTTATTGAGCTTTTGGATGATTTTCTTTGTTTCTTGTTCATTCTCTGTTGCAGAACTTTGAATGGACGTAACAAGACTTGTAATCTGTTCTGAATTCGTTTGAGCTGGACGAATGTATTTTTCAACCCAAGGCTGCAATTTAACGTCAGCTTCAAAAGTCTTTATATAGTCTTTTGCCAACTGTTTTTCGGATGTCGTTTCAACTCCGGGCAACTTGGCGTTTGAAGCTGAATGAATCCATAAGTACAAGCATGAGTTGCAAACAAAATAAAGCGCGATGGTAAAAAACGCAGCCAACGCGAGTACGCCCAAATTAACTCCGGTTGAATCCGGTTTGGCGGCAAGCTGTTTGACAAACCAGTTGTATACTTTTTTGTACCAAGTGGAATTATCCATGATTATCCTTTCTGTTATTGATTGTTCGCGTCTCCGAGTTGAATCAGCAACCCCATTGGTTCCGCGATCCAACGGTCTGACGCTTTAGACTGACCATTCTCTATTGATGAATCAGACTTATGATTTAGTGCTGCGGGTCTTTCCCACGGACGCACTGCGATTTTTGCCAATTCGTCCAACGATACCTTTTCTCGTTGAGATTCTACTTGTAAGTTTTCGGGTAAAAAATTAACGTCAATTCTTTGACAAGCTTTCCAATCCTGAATAGTTATTGCTTTCGGGATAAACTTTTCATCGGCGCTTCTAACTACCGCTTGAGGTATTAACTGTAGTATTCGTTCTCCGCTATTTGTGGAAGACAGCGTTGCTATTCCGGACTGACCGAAATAACAAGTGCAGTTTTCACCCAAAACGTCAGGATTCTTTGAATACAAATTCAGAAGGTACTCAACCTGTAAACGCGGTTGAGCGCCTTCTTCCAGCGACACTTCGCACGTTTTGACGTTTTCGCCGTCAATAAACTGAAGGTATGCTTTGGATTGCTTATTAACAAGATTAATCGTTTTGGTTATCACGGTAAATTTGCTTTCTGAAGTAAAAGTCAGAGGCAGTGTAAAATCGTACAACAGCTTTGTATTAGAAGACGGTTTATGAATCCGAGAAATGGCTTTCAAACAATTAAGCCGATCTGACTCGTCAGGAATGGCTCGGTGAGAAATATAAACTTCTTCATACGAAATTGGATCGCTATATATAACAGACGCTTCAGTTAGACAATAATTGTTATCGTCTAGTTTTGTTTTGTTTTTCCAATAGTATGATATATTATTATCAGAGTTCAATTTTTCTGACGTTTTATAATACGATTTGTCCCAAAGATAGTCAAAGGCTTTTTGATAATTGTTAAAACGATTGCCTATTTCTTGTTCCGATTCTGACGACAAAACCATAGGCGCATTCGCATTCCAGTCGCCAGTATATATTGTTTCCACATCCGATACGGTTCGAGAATCGGAACACCGAACGCGTTTAAATAATGGCGTTTTTCCCATGATATAGTCATATATCGATGAATAAATAATCACTCCAGATCCGTCAACTGGATGTTTTCCAATAAGGAATCGGTAATTGCGAACTTTTTTGCCATCAATTATTTTATCCAGAGAATCATAGATCCTCATATCGCTCTTTGATAAATCAAACAGTTCTTCCTCTGTATTGGCATCGATAAATTTAAGACGACCATTTTCCTCAATAACTTTGACGTTGCCATATTGCAAGGGAGGAGCTTCCTCTGCTGCCGAGTCGCTATTATCGGGTACAACTGCCTTCAATTCTTTTACAATGACATTTTCTTTCTTGACGGCTTGCCTCTCTAACAAATCTGTAATTTTTGTATTATTGTCTTCAGGTTCCGACACCTCGTCTGCTTGTTGTAAATCTGGATACTGTTTCGCAATTTCAGACAACTGCTGCAACTGTTTTCCTGAAGGCTGAAATATCTTGGGATCAATACCCATGGCGGACAATGCTTTTTCACTGGATTGTTTAATTACTTCACTCGCTAATTCTTCCATAAGTTCATCAGGATTTATGGAAGATAAATCAGAGTACTCCTTTTCAAAACGACCAGGCGAGCCGTCCGGATTGGTCCATTCAAAAACAAACTTGACACCATAGTCTGATTGTGAATTACGCCAAAATTCGACATGGAATTTAATTGTGCCAATATATTGCACCGCAGGATGAATAAACGTTCCAGACGCTTTACCACCGTACTGTTTTAATGTTGAAGAAACGTGTCCATAAACATCCATCATAACTGGAATTGAATAAGGAGCTGGAAAACCTACGCCAACGCCGAATTCGACTGGTTTATCTTTAGGATATTTAATATCCGCGCGTCCAGATCCCATAAAACCAAGCCAATTGCTTCTTATATCGCCTGAGAGTTCCTGAGTACTGAACTTGAAATCGCCATTAAAGCTAAGCGGAGTTTTGATTATGGAGCCATCTTCCTGTTCTTTGTTTTGAAACTCCAGCGTTGAAATAGAACCTTCCAAAGAATTGGGGCTAATCTGAGCTCCTATGCCAGCAGCTTCGCCATTGAGCAAATGAAATTTTCCATTTCCTCCAACGCTGAACTGCTTTAAGTTGCCATTAAAGCCCATATCCATTCTCAAAACGTTACCCCATGGATTATCTGAGAACTCCGTTTGCTCTGACATTCCAAACATTTCTTCAGAAGAAGGCGTTTCAGGACTTGAATACTCTGATAAATCAATCAACTCGCCATTTTCAGCATACTGTTCATCAATTGTTTTAAATTCTGAATCGCCATTTTTCATCAATGGCGGAGTCAAGGATACGCCAACTTTAATAGCTTTTTCTTCCAGATCCAAATCAAACACCGGATTGGAAACGCCTACGTATTTCATCCACAGAGTTTCGTCGCTGGAAAGATGATACCTTTTCGGATACTCAACGCTGTCGGATCGCACCCATATTTTTCCTGCTGTCAACTTAACCGGAATTCCTAACGGTTTTTGAACAAACATATTGCATGCAAACCGAAACGGGCGAATTCGAATAATGTCTGTAACATCCTGACCAGCTTCTGGATCCCAATATAATGCTACGTCAATTTTATTTTGTTCCTCAATAAAAAATTGAACGGTTTCCAATATTGAATTAATATCTTCACTGGTTTGTTTCAATAACGAAGTTTCATCAACTTGAACCCATTGATTATTCACCATACATAACTGTTCCAGCCAATGTATAGCAGTACGTTCTCCCATAAACGGGAAAGTGCATTGAACTTTTCCAATTGGCTCTTTTTGAGCTGATGGATCCCAGGAATCCAATTCAAGGAAAATGCGTCCAAAACGAGGATGCTCCGTTATGCCTGACCACTGCTCTTCTGCCAATTCAGGAACTGCCAATATAGGATTTTGATCCTCGTTTTCAAACAGCGATATTACATCATTTTCATTACCAACATAACAGGGTAGGGTTGACAAAGGAATATAATCTGACAGATTAAAAGTCAAGCGGAACCATAACCGACCGCTGGTCGAACCGGTACTGACCTGAACAATTGAACCAAGAGCGGGATACTTTGATGCAATCGTTTTAGTAACAGCTGCCTGCAAGTCGTTTTCGGTAAAAGACTCTTCCGGGACGATTTTGGCAATCTCCTCTTTAACCGGAGTTAAATCCAGACTGCAAAGCCTTTCTATTTCAGCTTTGTTCGAGAAGTCAACATTTCCATTCCTGTCCACATAAAAATTGATAGTAAAACGTTCCTGGTTGGCGCCTATTGGAATTGAACCCGTTAAACTTCCCTGAAGAATATATTGCGAGGTCTGTTTTTCGAATTGCAATTTTGACAAATTGGCATAACTGCAAATAATGTCAAGCCGGGTTCGCAAATCGTTAATTTTCAACTCGTCCTCGGGCAAAATTTCTCCAGACGGGGACTTCTTTCCATTCTGCTGTTCTTGTACGGCTCTGTCTCTTTTTATAGTGTTGATCAAAGCCAATTTCTGCTGCGATTTCAGTTGCTGCACAACCTGGTTCTGAACATCGTTTGTAATGGCGCATGTTGGATATATCTGACAATCCTTGTCAAGAAACAGCTCTCCTGTAAGCGGGAAATCTTTATTGAGTTTCGTTTGAAATGTCGCTTTGAACAAATCGTCATTTTTGCTGATTTGCCATTTAAGTCCCAAATAGGATACGGAATCTTTGAGTTCTTTTTCCCACAATACATTTCGAAAATCTTGCATTTGAGATTCCAGGCTCTCCTGAATCTGATTCAGTTCAATGCCTTTCCCAATAACAAGCTTAATGGTTGGAGACTTCCATTTTTGGAAAAAGCCGCTATTATGAAACAACGAAAAAGACGCCGTCAACGATTCCAGACTGTTTTCCGGCTGGATTTTACCAATGGTAATATTCCAGCAATCTGGCAGGTTAAGCGCATAAAGAAAACGCTCAACTCTATCGCTGTTAAATTTGACATTAGCTGGTTTCCAGGCGATTTTATAAGTCTTTTTACGGTCAAGATAGACGTCTCTGACTATCATGTTTTTTTTGTTTACTACAGATTTTTTCTCTGGCAGAAACGTTACATCGTAGATCGTCAGACCGGTGTCATATTGACGCGCCAAATTTCCCTCTTTAGTATAATAGAAAAGAGTATAATCTCCACGAACTATCCATCCTTCCTGAAACAATTGCTCATCGTTAGATTTACTGTTGTTTAATCGAAGTAAAAAACCGCACTTTGAATCCTTGTCAAAAAACAGTTCTTTACAGTTGTTGGTTTCTTGATGCCAATTGATTACAGGGGAAATATCTGTTTCTACTCCAATTAAAAATTTCTTAACCCAATTCTTGGGCGCTGACCAGGATGAACATGTAATCCAGGACAAAAAGCCCTCTGAATGCTTTGGGTAAAGCTGAACATGATTTCTTTCCAACGCTTTTTGAATAGGCGGAATTAAACCTTTTTTAGGCGGCGCGTCTGGAGAGTAAACGACATAAGTTGTCAGCCGTCGTTCAATATCGTGCAGTTTTCTTTGATCAACAATTTGGTCAACTTTTTTCTTCAAGAACTTTTTAAGTTCTGCCCGCGGTTTAGCTTCAAGCTTTTTCAATGAAGGCAGTTTTCCATCTTTATCCAAAACGCGAATCAACTCGTTATGATAATCAATTATCGCATTATTTGCCTCAGACTGTTCACCCGATTCTGTATGCTCAAGGCGGAATTCGGCAATAGATTGAGTTTTTCCCTTATTCTGCATAATCTGGTCGACCAGAAAATCGATTTGTTTCTCGTCTGCAAAGCGAGGAGACCATTTCTGGATGCTGAGAATGTCGTCCGCCGTTTGTTGAATAATTCTCATATCCGAAGAATTGACAACACTCTTCAAATTCGGTCCAGATAGCGTTAGAAAAGGGTAAACAAGAAATCCAATCAGAACGATAACAATCAAGATTATAGATACGACGACTTTTCGTTTCATGGGTTAGTTGTAAAATAAAATGGTTGCTATGACTTTTTCGAGAAATGGTTGTCATTTACGATGAACAAACCGAATTTGACCTTCCCTATTAAATTATAACTGATCATTGTTATATTCCGTGACGTAAAGTTCGTTTTTTTTTATAAAAATAATTGTAATAGCATAATTTTTAATGTCAATATATTCAATTCCTTATTACATAGAAAAAAGATTATGCGCTATTATGTCAGATTAATTTATACGTAAAAAGTATGAGAATATAGACTTATTAAACCAAAACAGCCGTCAGAATTGACGGCTGTGGGGAAGTTGGCGATAGAGGGCTTGAGTCAAGCCCTGAAGGTTAGTTTAGTTGGCGTAGAAGGAGCCTTCTTCGAATTCTACGTTGGCGGACAGGGATTTGAGGTCCGCTTTGACTTGAACGTTGTTGAGGATCAGCCACGGGTCAATGTCGACGCCTCCGCAGACGATTGTAACGCGGCGCGCTTTGTTGACAGCCGCCATGCACGGGACTTCTTTCGGTTCGTTGAATTCCGACAGCGTCAGTTCCGTAACGTCCGTAAAGGCGTTGCCGACTTTGCGCATCATGTTTTCTTTGACAATCAGCGCGCCGACGACGGCGGAATCCATGCAGTTGCGAAGCTGTCCGAAGACCGGTTCCGCCTTGGACAGGTCGGCGTAACGGTCAGTCATGACGTCCGCCCATTTCTGGTATCCGGACGCGACTTTGGCTGCGCCTTGCTGACGGACGCCGTTTCCAGCGTAGAAGTCCGCTTCGCACATCGTCTTAACGGAACCGCCCTGAATCTGCCAGGTCAAGCCGGACTGATCGCGCAGGACAGCGCCGTAGTTCGGAGCCAGCCACCAACGGGGCATCGCGTTTTGAGCGCCGGTTGAGTTGAATTCAACAAACTTTGTAAACGGCGGCAGATTTTCAACGGAAGCGGGACGAACGCCCATGGAAATCTGTTTCATTTGGTAGTCGGAAGAAACCATGACTTGCGCGAAGTGAGTCGTCGGATTGACGCCCATAACGCGAACGGACTGGTTGCCGACAACCTGTTCGATTCGATGAGCCGCTTTCGCCGGGTTCATGTTGGGGGTGAGGCGGGACGCGAACGCGTGAAGATTTCTCATTCCTTCCGGAGTCGGATCGATGGAGCAGGACATCGGGCCGCGCTGCGCCTGAGCGCAGGTGTGAATCGCGGTGGCGAGGTCTTCCAGAAGCATAATCGGCGCGCCGGTTACGGTTCCGACCGGGGATCCGTCGTTGCCGATTTTCCACGGTTCAGCCGGGCCGATAAGAACGATGTCGTTCTGTTCCGGGAGAGCGACGACGAATTCAATTTTGGTTAAACCGCCCAAAAAAGCGACAGCGTCTGGAATGGTTTGTCCGTTAGCCTTGGCCTTGGCAACCGCTTCGTTAATCGCCTTGAGCGAAATCTTTCGGGCGGGAGACGCCTTTTGCAGATCTTCCGCGATGGGCTGCAGAGCGGCTTGCTGCGCCTGAACCAGCTTTGCTGATTCGCTTTTTTGTACGTTGTTGACCAAACCGTTGGCGTCAATGGAAACGCCGCCGACGCGGTTGGAGTCGTTATTGTAGTATTGACCGAATGCAACGGTTGCGCTGAGCAGGGCAATAGCCGTCGATAAAAGTAAACTG
>JAFSMW010000006.1 GCA_017447745.1 Thermoguttaceae bacterium | reverse complement strand
TATAATATTTCTAGTCATGGGGTTCCTTTCTATATGGACTTGTTGTTTTTTTTTATATTATAGAGAGAATCCCATGCTTTTTCAATACCTTTTATTGCTCAGGTACGCAGTTACCGGATGAGCCAACAATAAAAAGAAAGGACAAATATGAAATCAATGAATCGCAGAACGTTTTGTTTGACAGTTGGGGCTTTTGCGTCGGCGGCGTGCGTCGGCTGGTCGCAGGAAACGGCGTCAGCTGGCAGCGCCAAACCGTTGGAATTCAGCGGGATTTATCCGCATCTGGCGCAGTTCAATAACGAGGGCGAATGTGGAACCGGCGCGGTCGTTCCGTGGGCGGGACGGCTATGGACGATTTCCTACGGACCTCATCTGCCCTACGGAAGTTCAGACAAGCTCTACGAAATCGACGACAATCTCAATCAGACGATTCGTCCGGAGTCCTTTGGCGGGACGCACGCCAACCGCATGATTCACAAAGAATCCAATCAGCTTATTATTGGCCCGTATTTTATAGACGCCGACCGCAACGTTCGCGTTGTGAAGTCGGACGTCATGCCGGGGCGGCTGACCGGCAACGCCCGACATCTGACTGACCCGTCCGGCAAAGTCTATTTCGCGACCATGGAAGAGGGCATGTACGAAGTCGACGTCACTACGCTGGCTGTTACAGAACTCTATCAGGATTCCAACCGCAAACGCGAGGGCTACGTCGATATTCTGCCTGGCTATCACGGCAAGGGCTTTTATTCCGGACAAGGCGTGGTCGTCTACGCCAACAACGGGGAGAACTCTTCGCAGGCGCGAGTTGACCCGACGACGCCGTCCGGCGCGCTGGGGTCGTGGGACGGCAAGGGAACGGGCAAAGACAACTGGACGCTCGTTCGCCGCAACCAGTTTACGGAAGTTACCGGACCTAACGGCATCTACGGTTCCAACAACCCGGATACCGACCCGATTTGGGCTGTCGGCTGGGACGACCGCTCTGTTATTCTCATGCTTCTCGACGGCGGCGCGTGGACGGCGTACCGGCTTCCCAAGGCGTCGCACTGCTACGACGGGGCGCACGGCTGGAATACCGAATGGCCGCGGATTCGCGATGTCGCCGACAACGGGAAATCCGTCTTGCCGGACGGCGGGCTGCTGATGACAATGCACGGCATGTTCTGGAACTTCCCGAAAACGTTCAAACGAAACTCGTCCGCGGGAATCAAACCGCTGTCGTCGTACTTGAAAGTCGTCGGCGATTTCTGCTACTGGAACGGGAAAATCGTCTGCGGCTGCGACGATTCCGCCAAGAGCGAGTTCCTCAACAAATCCCCGTTCAAAGGGAACCTCAAAGCCCCGGGGCAGTCGAACTCCAACCTCTGGTTTATCGACCCAAAACAGATTGCCAAATTCGGTCCGGCGTTAGGGCGCGGAGCCGTCTGGAAAGAAGAACCCGTCAAGGCGGGCGTTCCGTCAGACCCGTATCTGTTTGCCGGATTCGACTACAAATGCACCTGGATTTCGGTCGATACGCCATCAGCGTGGTCTAGCGAAATCGACGGAGAAGGAAATTATAAACACTCCGCGTTTATAGAAAACCCGGCGACAATTACCTTTGAAATCGACAAAGACGGAACGGGGAACTGGGAACTGTGGAAGACGGTTTCTGTTACAAATACCGCGTTCGTTGACTTCTCAGACGCGCCGACAGCTCAATGGATTCGCGTCGTTTCAGACGTCGATCTGGATAACGCTACCGTCGAATTTCAGTACAGAAACAAAGACGACCGCTCCGTCGCGCCATCGCCCATTTTCAACGGCTTGGCAACGGAAAACAGCTCGTCCTGGACGCCGTCTACGCTGTGGAGTACGACCAACGGCGGCTGGCTTTGCGTCGTTCCCGAGCCGGTAATCGACGGCGTCAAACAGTCCAAACGGCTTTATCATCTCAACGTGGACGGTACTCTGACTCACGAGACGGAAAACGAACAGGCGCGAATCGAGAAGGTCGAAAGCATGGTCGCGCTGGAGCCGATTCCGGAATCCATCTTTACAATCGACGACCTGTCCGTTCTGCTAACCTTTGACGGCAAACGGTACCGTCTGCCGGTTCAGAAATCCGGCGCCAGCCAAACCAAAGACGGGATTTTCCTGCGTCTGGACAGAGAGGTTGCGACGGAACGCGACCTGTTCAGCTGCGCCGGGACGTTTTACGAACTGCCCGCCGCCAACGCCGGGTCGGTTCCCAAGATTCGCCCGATCGCCTCGCACGGGTACGTTATCAACGACTACTGCTCATGGCGCGGCTTGCTGGTTTTAGGCGGCATTGACGCCTCCGTAGCGCCGGAAACCAACAGCCACATTATCCGTTCGGATGATGGCTATGCATCCGTTTGGGCGGGCGCGGTCGACGATCTATGGACGCTGGGCAAACCCCGCGGATTCGGGTACGTCTGGAAAGAGTCGGACGTCAACCCCGGCGACGTCTCCGACCCAATCCTCGCTACCGGATACGATAAGAAATCGGTGGAGATCGTCAACCATGGCGACAAACCGATTGCAATTACGATTCAAGCCAACGCGACGGACAAGGAACTCTGGATTGACTGCAATCAGACCATTGTCGAGCCGGGCAAGACGTTCAAGTGGGAATTCCCAACGTCCTTGGGCGCGTACTGGTTCAGAGCGAAAACCGTAACCCCCGGCAACGTCAGCGTGAAGTTTGTGTACGAATAGTATGAAATTCTCCCCCTACTAAAGTTTTTTGGAAAGGGGAGTTTGAGGGGAAGAACCTTTTTTTCAAAAAAGGTTTTCCCCTCTTAATAAACTTGAAAAAACTTCCCTAAAAGGGAGCCAGCTTGCTGGCGACCGAAAGTTTTTTCAAGTTGGCGGGCGTCGCCCGCAAAGAACCGCGTTAGCGGTTCAATGTTTCTAGCCGTGGGTTTTAACCCACGGAACACGAAACAAACAAAAAAGAACATCGTCAAATAACCTTTTCCTTTCGTCCTCCTGCAAGGAGGGCGGGAGGAAAAGGAACTGCAACGATTAGGCGAGCCGGGTTGCGAGACGCCCGGAAAAATCTCACGCAGAGGCGCGGAGACGCGGAGGAAGTTCGCGAAGTTTTAAAAATTTTGCGTTCTTCGGCAAGCTCCGCTCGCAATCAGTGAAGGTTGTTATTGGCTTTTGGATGTGCGCCGTTGCACCGCTGTTGCGCGAACGGGCTTTCCCACTTGCGGGGCGATACGTCCGATATATAGATTGTTCACAAAGCGTAAAAGGGTATTCTTATGAGAAACATTAATTACCTGCTTTTATCAGTTTCAATAGCAATTCTTGCTATTTTCTCGACACAGTCTTATTTGGTAAGCTATAGGTTTATGTTTATCTGCATTGCGCTTATTCCTTTATTGATACCATTTTCCAGTTATCCTCCAGTCATAGAGTACATAACCAATAATAAAAATGAAGTTGAATCTAATCCCTACAATTTCAATCAAGATAGAACTGCTTATATCATTACCAGAATTCTGTTTGTTACATTGATAACATCGATTGCATTCCCCTGCGTCAGATTTTTATTCTATTTCTGTGGCGTTAATATTGGCATCTTTGGAAGCGCTGTATCAGATCACTCGTTTTGTCGTTTAGTTGAGATTTTGATGGCGTCAAGTTGTATTTTGCAAACGTTGACAAATATTTATATGTATTGGCGCTCTCATTTAAAGTCTTTCGGAATAGCCGCCATCTCAAACATTTGCATTATTATATCTTATTGCATTGCATACGAAACATATAATTCTTTTGTAATTATTGAATAAACATATATATCAAAAAGGATTACAAATTCTGTTTTATTCGACTCGATTATTCTGTTGCGAGCTTCGCTCGCGATCCGGGAAGGGTTTTGGCTGCGTTGCACTCTATGTTTCTTATTCCCATTTCTCCCTCTCCCCGTCCTTGAAAGAATCTTTCTCTTTGCTATAATTAGATGAAATGGATGGGGAAGCTGTAAAAGCTTCTAGCTAATAGCTCCTCATTCAGAATTCCTAACTCCTAACTACCAAATATCATGCCCAAACGAACAGACATTAAAAAGATTTGTATTATTGGCGCTGGACCTATTGTTATCGGTCAGGCGTGCGAATTCGATTATTCAGGAGTTCAAGCCTGTAAGGCGTTAAAAGAAGAAGGATACGAGGTCGTTCTTGTCAACTCCAATCCGGCAACGATTATGACCGACCCCGTTATGGCAGACCACACCTATATTGAGCCGCTAACCCCCGAAATGTTAGCGGCTATTTTGCGTAAAGAGCGTCCAGACGCCATTCTCCCGACATTGGGCGGTCAAACCGGTTTGAACCTTGGGTTCAAGGTTGCGGAAATGGGCGTTTTGGACGAGTTGGGAATTGAAATGCTCGGCGCAAACGCGGAAGTCATTCACCATGCGGAAGACCGCGAAGATTTCCGCGCGACGGTTGCGGCGGCTGGCGTCGACCTGCCGCGCTCTGACCTGGCGCACAACATGGACGAGGCTCTCAAGGCGCTGGAATACGTCGGATTGCCGTGTATTATTCGACCGGCGTTCACCCTGGGCGGAACCGGCGGCGGCGTAGCGTACAACCGCGAAGAGTTCATGAACGTCGCCAAAGGCGGCTTGGACGCGTCCATGGTTCACGAAATTCTTATTGAAGAGTCCCTTTTGGGCTGGAAAGAGCTGGAAATGGAACTCATGCGAGACAGCGCCGGCAACTGCGTCGTCGTCTGCTCGATTGAAAACCAGGACCCGATGGGCGTTCACACCGGAGACTCGATTACCGTCGCGCCGGTACAAACTCTGACCGACCGCGAGTACGCCAAGCTGGTCGAAGACAGCAAAAAAATCGTCGAGGCGATTGGACTTCGCGCCGCCGGCTGCAACTTGCAGTTCGCTCAGCATCCAGACACCGGGCGAATGGTTGCCATTGAACTCAACCCGCGCGTGAGCCGTTCTTCCGCGCTGGCGTCCAAGGCGACCGGGTTCCCGATTGCGAAAATCGCGGTTAAAGTCGCTATCGGATACACGCTCGACGAGCTGAAAAACGACATCACCAAAACGACGTCCGCCTGTTTCGAGCCGACAATCGACTACGTCGTTATCAAGATTCC
>JAFSMW010000091.1 GCA_017447745.1 Thermoguttaceae bacterium | reverse complement strand
TCCCTTGATCGAGCCAGTCCTTTTCTTTCCGTCCCTCACGCCAGGCGTGAGGGACGGAAAGAAAAGGGTATTTGTCGATATTTTGTTTTGTTGTCGTCTCCTTCCCCGGAGGTTGAAAACCGCCGGTTATAGAAATGTAACCCCTTCGGGGTTAGGACGAGCGCTACACCGCCGAGTACGTCTCTCGCAACTCGCAACTTATTTTACATCATTCAGAAACAAAATTCAACCCCCTCAAGAAAAAAATTCCCGACCGTTCTCTGATAACCCCCTCTGCCAAACAAAAAAGCGGGAGTTCCCTCCCGCTTTAGCGTTATTCTTTTACGATTTAAGCGTAACTACGCTCACTGCGTTCGCTCCGTTACCGCCTTTCATTTTGTTCGTTTCCGAACGTACAGCAACCCCGCGGCGCCGAGTAACAGCAGCGCCCACGTCGACGGTTCAGGAACCTCGTTTGCATTAAACCGTCTGCCGGTAATGGCGTACAAGCCGTTATAAGTTCCGCTGTCAAGCAGAACGTATTTCAGATCAGTGAAATCGCTTGTTTGAATATGACCCAAAACGTCAAGACCTTCGTCGCTGTTTTCTGCCGACAAAACCGCGGTAAACGATTCGCCAAGACCCAACGTACAGTCGTCCGTCATAGCCAGTTCAATAATTCCGCTTCCTAACAAGATGTTTCCATTTTGAACGATTAAAATGTCGTTGGCGTCTTCGTTAGAACCGCCAATTTCCATCAACAGTTTCGATCCTTCTTCGTTGAGAATAAACCCGTTGCCGTAGGTAGTTTCGCCAATCGGGGCAATGCCTTGGCTATTAATCGTCAGCGGTCCTACTGAATTTCCGGGCGAAAAAGTTGCTCCGCTCTTAACTTCCAATTGACCGTCGAAATACGTCTTAATATCAACGCGACCGGAAGAAATAACAAAACTTTGAGCGTCGATAGAACCAGGATCGGCAGCGTCAATTTTCAATTCTCCTGCGCCGGTTTTAATAATCTTGCCAGTGCTGAAAATTGCGTTTTGAGCAGTAAGCGTTAATGTTTTCGTTACTCCTTCGGCAACGTTGTATTCCAGCGTTCCGTTATCATTGACGGTAACTGTCCCTGTTCCCGTCGAACCGGCGCCAACCAGTTTCAAAGTACCTGCATTTATGGTCGTTCCTCCGGTATAAGTATTATCGTAAGTAAGAGCCATCGTACCAGCTCCATTTTTGACAATGCCTTTGGTATTCCAAAGATTGGCGGAGACTTCGAGATCAACGCCGCTTGCAGCAGTTCCCTTGGCAACGTCAAAATTGAGGTTGTAATGGTGTGTATTAAAACCGTTTGTTCCGGTTATATAATTGGTTGCCCCGCCATTGGTAGTAAATGTAATCTGGGAATTGCTGATAAGATTCATATAGCTATTGCCCTTATCTCCCGTATTAAGCGTTCCTCCGCCATTTTGATCAAAATAAACATTCAGGGTATTATTAAAATAGATGCCAGCGTAAGCGTCTGTAGTGCGGTCAAATGCCAGAGTACCACCATTATTAATATAAATGTTCTTTCCAGGATAATTGGTAGTCGGATTGGTAAGCGTCAGTTTCGCGCCGTCCACAATCAGGCTGCCGTTGGTGTTGATCTGCATTTTCTCTAAGGGCATGGATAATTCACCACTGCCGGTAACTTTGAGCGTACCAGCACCGTTGATCACGCCGCCGCTCCAAGTCCATGTCGAATTAGAAGCAGTTTCAATTTCCACCATCGCCCCGGACGCGACTGTCGCAGTTCCCGTTCCCATGGTTGACGAGTTCGTCAGCTTGAGCGTACCAGCGGTAATCGTCGTTCCGCCGGTATACGTGTTAGCGCCGGAGAGCGTCTGCGTTCCCGTTCCGATCTTTTCCAGCTGCATGGCGTCCTGCAATTTGCCGGTATATGTTGAAGTAGCGTTATTGGCGCCGACGATGAGTTTACTGCCGGAGGTTCCGGTAATAATGCTGTAGACGTCCGAACTGACTAATCCGTTTACTGTTTCCGTATGACCATTAAGATATAATTTAGATGGCTGACTGCTACTATAGCTGTTAATAATCAGATTTCCAACTGCGGCAGATCCGGCAGTGTTTACGTCAGGAATCTGCTCGTCCGCGTTTAGATAAACAATTCCTGCATACGGTTGTGTACCACCATATTTATACATTGCCGGGTGTCCCAGTTGCGTGTTTCCCTTAAAATTATTGGAGTTAGAAGTCGCATTATTAAGATAAACGGGCGAAGCCGTTCCAGCGCAGACAAACAATCCGCCGGTACCTGTAATTTGATTATCAAAATAAAGTGTTCCATATGCACCCGTTGGATCGTGAGAACCGATAGCGGTATCCCCTTTCAGGTTGACAATGCCAGTGAGGTGAGAGTTAAAGGAACTAATCCCCTGCAGACGAATCTTTCCCGTTTTTTCATTTCCCCATCCGAATCCGCTGATGTCGATATTGCAATTGAGAGTCGCCTGTGCCCTAACCCATATCTGTGCATTATCTGCTGTAACATCGAGCGTTTCCTCTGAAGTTAGATCGCAATATGTTTTTCCATCCGGCAAACCATTATCAGGACCAGCTTCGGTTGGCTGAACACGTGTGTTAAGAGAATAGGTTTCTGCAAACACCAAGTCAACAAAACAGAAGTTGAAAATAGAAAGAACTGCTGAGAAAAGAATGAAAAGACAAGAAAAATCTCGTGTTAAAATGCGGGGGGGGGGAGGAATGAGTAATCTTGTGATTTAGCCATTATTTTACTCCTTCGATTGGGTAAAACAGGTAAACGTTATTTAAACGACTTTTGCGGCGGTACACCCGGGGCAAAAATAATATCGCTTATTTACATTAATAATTATTATACACTCATTTTTGCAATCGAATAGCGCTAAATGGGAAAAATTTTGAAAAAAAGTGAAAAATTTTGAGAAAATGGAGATTATAGAGAAGAAAATTGGTTGGAAGGCGGTAATGGAGCGACCAACGGGAGCGGAATTACGCATTCGCCGACAGGCGAACAAAACGAACGGCGAGCCGGGTTGCGTAAGCTCCCGGAAAAAAATCTCACGCGGAGCCGCGGAGGATGTTCGCGAAGGTTTAAAAATTTCTTTGCGCTCTTTGCGTTCTTTGCGGCTTATATTTCTGTTGCGGCAGGGGACTGCCGCGTGCCGGCTCATCAAAGGTTTTCAGCGGGGCATTGGACAAGGCTGCGTCTAGCCGCCGCATTCCCCGACGCAAGCGCTCTCCCCGAAATATCACACAGCGTCCTCTCGCAACTCGCAACTCGCAACTCGTTTACCCTTCAATCGCCTTAATAATCGCGTCCACGTCGTTGGGGACGGGAACGGGGTTGTTGGCGAACTGGGTGGTCGTAACGCCGCGGGGGGCTAAAACTTCGTCCTGGTATTTCTTCTGTCCGGAATGGTACGCGACGGTGGCGGTCGGGTCTTTGAGCAGATGTCCGGTCAGGATGCAGACGACTCTGTCCGACGGGGCGATAACGCCTTCTTCCCTCAGCAGTTTCGCCCCGGCGACGGACGCGGCGGAGGCGGGTTCGCAGCCCAAGCCGCCCTGCCCGATCTGCGCTTTGGCGTCGAGAATCTGCTGGTCGGTTACTTCCCGAACCAGTCCGTTACACCATTCCAGAGCGCGGAGGCATTTGTCGAAGTTGACGGGTCGGTTGATTTCAATGGCGGACGCGATCGTATGAGCGCGGCGGTTTTCGTCGTTCATGCGCTTGAAATAGCCTTCGATCAGCGGGCGGTCCGGTTTCCCACCGTTCCATCTTGCGCCGTTCTTTTCGTACATTTCGTAGAGCGTGTTGGCGCCGTGAGCGTTAATTACAGCCAGACGGGGAACGCAGTCAATAAGGCCAAGCTCTTTCAGTTCGTGGAACGCTTTTCCGAAGCTGCTGGAGTTGCCGAGGTTTCCGCCGGGAACGACGATCCAGTCTGGAACCTGCCAGCGGAGCGATTCCAAAACGCGGAACATAATCGTCTTTTGCCCTTCCAGCCGGAACGGGTTGACGCTGTTGACCAGGTAAATGCCCAGTTTCGGACAGACTTCTCGCACGCGCGCCATGGCGTCGTCGAAATCGCCGTCAATCTGGAGCGTCAGAGCGCCGTAGTCAAGAGCTTGAGAGAGTTTGCCGTACGCAATCTTTCCGCTGCCGACAAAGACGACGGACTTCAGCCCGGTTAACGACGCGTACAGAGCCAGCGACGCGCTGGTGTTGCCAGTTGAAGCGCACGCAGCTCGTTTGGCGCCGACCAGATTCGCGTGAGTCAACGCGGCGGTCATGCCGTTGTCTTTGAAACTCCCGGACGGGTTGAGGCCTTCGTACTGCAAGTACAGATTCCCGGCGTTCATGCCGACGTACGGCGCGACTTTGTCAGCCTGCTGTAGAACCGTTTGCCCTTCTCCGATCGTCTTGCATTTGTCTTTCGGAACGAACGGGAGCAGTTCATGGAATCGCCAGACGCCGCTGAACGACGTCGGAACGGACCGCTCGCTCCATTTCTTCTCGAATTCCTTGAGGCTTTTCGGGACGGGCAGTTTATCCCATTCGTACTCAACGTCCAGCAACCCGCCGCAGGACGGGCAGGAGGTCAACACTTCGGAAATATCGTGGGTTTCTCCGCAGAGAATGCATTTCTGATACGCAGTCATGATTTTAGGCAGGGGGTATGTGTATAGTGATTAACATCGCGTTTTGCAGACGCCGTTCGCAGCTGACGCCGCCTCGCCGCCATCCAACAAAACGCAATTATTAGAAATTTCCTAAATGATTTATCTATATTATATATAGAAAAGACAAATTGACAAGCCCCAGCAAAAGAGAAATGGCAGGCGAGCCACGGGTGTAATACATGGAGTGCGACGGCTTGCCGTCGCACTCCAAATTTTCGGCTGCGTCATTGTACGTGCACGGGGCATTGGACAAGGCGGCGTCAAGCCGCCGCATTCCCCGCGCAAGCGTCACTCCGGCTCACTCTCCTACCGCTTCTTTAATATACGGTTCAACCGCTTCCACCCAGATGTTGTACTGAGCCGGAGCCGGGTGAAGGAGGTCAGGCATGACTTCGCGTGACAAAACGCCGTCCTCGGTGAGGAACTTGTCGTTGAAGTTGAGGAAAACAACGCGTTTGCCGTCGCACAGAGCGGGAAGACCGGCATTGATCTCGTTGACCTGTTTGCGGAACCCGTCGTTTTCATCAGCGCCGCGGGGGAAGACAGCCAGAAGAAGAACCTTCGTTTCCGGCCATTTTTCGCCCAGCTTTTTGAGAATGGCGCGAATGCCTTCAATCGTCTCAGCAGGCGTGGTAGAACGATGCCCGATGTTGTTCGTGCCGATCATCAGGATAACGAGTTTGGGCGTATAGCCGTCCGCTTCGCCGTTGTCCAGACGCCACAGAACGTGTTCCGTTCGGTCGCCGCTAAAGCCGAGGTTGATGATGTTTTTGTCGGCGTAGTTCTTTTCCCAAACTTCTTTGCCTTTGCTTTCCCAGTTGTGGGTAATGGAGTCGCCCAGATAGACGACGTCAATTTTGCCTTCGGATTTTTTGATTTCGTCCAGCTTTTGATTGTGACGTTCCGGCCACCATTTGTCGCGGGGAACCGGGTTAACGGCAACGCCGCCGAGAACTTTGTTGACAAACGGTTCAACCGCTTCCGCCCACTTGAAGTATTCAGGCGCAGCCGGGTGCAGAAGGTCAGGCATGACGTCCCGGGACAGAACGCCGCCCTCGGAGAGGAACAGGTCGTTGATGCTCTGGAACGTAACGCGATCGCCGTCGCACAGTTTCGGCAGGATTTCGTTGATCTTGTTAATCTTCTGTCGCAAAACGTCGTTGTCGTCCGCTCCGCGCGGGAAGATGGCTAAAAGGAGAACTTTCGCTTCCGGCCATTTTTCGCCGATCTTTTCGATACAGGCGCGAATGCCTTCAACGATTTGAGTCGGCGTGCAGGCGCGAGTGTTGTTCGTGCCGATCATGAGAATAACGCCTTTGGGAGAATAGCCGTCCGCTTCGCCGTTTTCCAGACGCCAGAGAACGTTTTCCGTCCGGTCGCCGCCAAATCCGAGGTTAATCGCGCGGCGGTTTCCGTAGTATTTCGCCCAGGCTTCTCTGCCCTGTCGTTCCCAGTTGTGGGTAATGGAGTCGCCAAGATAGACGAGGTCAATTTTGCCGTCCGCCTTTTTGATTTCTTCCAGCTTCTGAGCGTGACGTTCCGGCATGCGCGGAACCGGTTTGACAGTGGGACCGCCCAGGACTTCCTTGAAGAACGGTTCGACCGCCGCCGCCCATTTGTAGTATCCCGCTTCGTTGGGGTGAAGCTGATCGGGGAACAGAGCCGGGTCGAGTTTTCCTTCCGCGGTCAGGAAGATTCCGCCGATATCCTTGTAAAAGACAGTCTTGTCGTCGGCGAATTTCTGGATAAGCTTATTAATTTCGTCAATTCGAGTTTGATAATGATTGCCCTTTTCAAATCCGCGGGGGAAAACGCCCAAAAGAAGAATCTTCGCTTCCGGCCATTTCGTCTTGAGCTTTTCAATGATTTTGCCGATTCCGTCTGCGGTATAGGCGGGATTTTGCGTGTCGCCGCCGCGGTCGAGGTTGTTGGTTCCAATCATCAGCTGAATCAGCGTCGGTTTGATGTTGGCGACGCGTTCCTGATCGAGCCGTCCCATGGTTTGTTCCCACGTGTCGCCGGAAACGCCGATATTAATAACTTTACGCGGTCCGTCGTAGTATTGTTTGAAAACCTTCAATCCCAGCTTGGTTGCTCCCCAGCCGTCGTTGTCCCAGAAGTCGGTAATGGAATCGCCGACGAACAACACGTCAATAGCAGTCGGCTCCGGTGCGGGAGCGTCCTGAGCGCGAAGCGTCCATGAAGACAGCGCTGCCGCAATCAACGTCAACGCGAAGATAAATCGTTTCATAAAAATCTCCTTACTGTTAGAAAATGGAATGTCTCCAGGGACGAACCCGTCCCTGTTATTTATTTATTTCTCTTTATTTTACAAAAACTAAAAATAGAATGCAAGCCCCCAGGGGGAAAAGATTTTGGAATTACGCTTAGGCGCTCATGGAGTGCGACGGCTTGCCGTCGCTTTCATTACCAGAACCGCTGCAAACAACGATAAAAGATTATTCGTGCCAACAACGTCGTGAAAATCCGAAATTAAAAACCTATTGCGGGAAATCAATTCAGGTTCTTACTTTATTGGCACGAATGACGTTGTGGGAAATTCTAAATATTTTTCTTGGAAAAGCGACGGCAAGCCGTCGCACTCCATATTAATTTTCGTCAAATTCGTGCAAAACGATCGGGCGGCGTTTGGTCGGTTCGATTCTCAAAACGATCTCTCCGTTCTGGAAAATACGGACAGTTCCGCCGGACTGGCTTACAGAGACAGAAACGGCTTTGCAGGACTTGCTGATCGCAGCCGCCGCCCAGTGACGCGTTCCCAAACCTTTGGAAAGCGTGATGTTTTTCGCCGTCGAGACGATGTTTCTGCAGGACGCTTCGACAATGCCCTTTGACGAAATAATAAACGCGCCGTCGAGCTGGGCGATTTCCTTGATGCCCTCGCGAACTTTAGCGTCCCGAATATCGCGCTCTTCCCGACTGTATCCGCGCACCGGGTCAAAACCGGCAGGAACGCTTTGCTCCATAACTTTTTTGGAATCGCCAATAATAAACAGGGTTCCAACCGGTTTGCCTTCTCGACCGTCTCTGCCAATTTCAATAGCCAAATCGACAACCGCTTTGAAAACGTCCAGAGGAACTGACGTCTGAAGATTACGAATATCGTGAATGGTCAGTCGATCAAAGTGCTCGTCCAAATGCGTCAAGGAAATGGAGTCGATTTCGTCTGCGCCAAATCCGCCGTAAAGCGTAACGACAGAAGAACGAGTTGGAATCAATTCGTCCGAAACGGCTTCCAACAACGCCTGCGTGAGCCGTTCGTTGGTTGGAAAATCTTTCATTTCCAGATCGATGCAATCGAAACCTTCTTCAATTGCGCCCTGGAGTTCTTCTGGCGTATTGGCAACAACGATCAAATGCGGCAGCGGAGCAGGACTGTTGCTTTCGTTTTTTTCAGAAGCTTCAGCAGCGGCGGCAACGCTTTCCTGGAACAGAGCGCGCTCTTCCCAGTACTGTTTATTCGCCGTTTCAAACAGATTTTTTAAACGCTTCCAGTCCGCCGTTCCTTCCAAAAGCAATAAAATTGCCGCTGCCTGAGCCTCGTCCGTTAATCGAATCGAGTGTTTGACAAAATTTCTGAACTGATCGGTAAATCGAAGCGTTTCCATGGGGATTGGGAGGGGTGTATGGGAAAGGGGAGGTTGTTAGTGGTTAGTTGTTAGTGGTAAGTGGTAAGATATGAATAAGCCGCCGCTTGCGTCCTTATTACTAAATACTAACCACTTACTACTTTTATTCTATTTCCAAAACTGAAGCGTTCCGGCAACGGACTCTTTCTTTTGCGGTTCGCCGGGCGTTTGGATTTCGCCTTTGCAAAACTGACGCCATTGTGAAACGTCGCGGCAGGGGCTGTGATGAATAGCTCCCAGGGAGTTCATGGCGGCTATCTGCAAGGCGGGGTCAGCCGTTTCCAACATTCGATTCAGGGATTCATTGGAAGACGGATTTCCGCAAACCTGTAAAGCCTGAACCGCTGCCAGAGAAACGTCTTTGTCGTTCTCGGACATCAGTAAACGATTCAACGCGTCCGCGCCAAGCTTCGGATTGGGGCTTGACTTCCAGGCGTGACACGCCGCAATTCGGACGAACCGAACTTTATCCGTCAACGCCAGATTGAGGGCGAACGCCGCCGATTCCGACCGGTATTTTCCCACCGCCTCAGCGGCAACGGCGCGACAGTTGGCGTCCGGGTCAGACTTGATAATCGCGGTCAAAGCGGCGATATATTTTTCCGCTCGCTGAGCGTCAACAGAGTTTGCCGCCTCGCCCAACTGACGAATCTGCTGCATGCGTTCTTTCGGAGCGGGAACGCCTTCTACAATGTCGCTCACCTTAAAGCCAAGCCAGTTGCGAGTGCAATGCTCGTCATCCTTTTTTTGGAAAGGGCGAGAGAAAAAATTATAAAACCCTTTACCAACATATACCATGCCTGTATCTTCTTTCTTCTCTGCAGGACGGGCGTTTTCAGGATTGTGGGATAAGTTGTCCGACGCTCCCAAATATTCAACCGAGTTGGGCTGAATCGCGGATGACGACATGGTCTGGTGATTTACCGTCTGACATCCAACAAACGATATCGCAAGTAACGCCGTTATTGAAGCTATGGGAAAATACTTCATATTTAATCTGGAACCAATAACTGAGGAATTGGAAATGGAAAGCAGGGACATAGTACTACGCTTTCGTCAAATACTAATCCATTATCTTAGTATATAGCAAAAAACAGGGATGGAAATCAAGAGCGATTTCCTGTTTTTTTAAGAATTTAAGAAAAAAAGGAGATAAAGCGCCCGTTGTCGTCAGGTTCGCCGGACGGCTATGAACGTACTTACGCTCGCTTCGCCCATGCCCACGGGTTTACACCCGTGGCTTGCCTACGCATTACCGTCTTTCATCCATTAATCCCTCTGCTCTGTATCATCCTCGTCGTCCTCGTCGTCCTCGTCATCC
>JAFSMW010000005.1 GCA_017447745.1 Thermoguttaceae bacterium | reverse complement strand
CGCTACCGCGCGAGACGTATTATAATCGCTCCCGTTGGTCGGCGGCGAGGCGCCGCTCCCAATCCGCGCTACCGCGCGAGACGTATTATAATCGCTCCCGTTGGTCGCTTTATTCTCCCCTTTCTCAAGGTATTTATGAAAGGGGAGTCGTCTTTCTGGCAACCGAAAGCGCTCAAGCTCATCTTCTTTAATCAGGACAGGGGAATTATCTTGGGACGTCCGTATTTTCGCCCGGTAATTTTAAAATTCTGAATCAGAGATTGGAAACTGCACTGAAGAAATGTGTACAGATGCGGGTCGGGATTGGTCGCCAGCCACGCCTGAGCCAATTGAGCGGCAACGGCGTCGAAATTCTTTTGAGAACCGCTGTGAGCGTAACAGCGTCCGGGAAGACGGCGAATATCCCCGTTGAATTTTGGGGATATGTGCCATAGTTCGTGAGTGATCGTTCTGAGACGTTCTGGAAAATCGTTGAGATAAAATCTGGGCAAGTAAAAACTGAGCAAATACAGAGCGTCAGCTCCGGTTGCGTCTCGAATGCTTTGAATAACAACTTGACGCCCTTGGCGAATCATCGTTCGCTCTCCGTTTGGAAATCGAAGCGGAGTCAGCGACGCATACATGCCGTATCGGGAATTGTTCCGAGTTTGGCAAAATCCAACTGCAACCCGGTTCATGTCAATATGATTCAAAGCCGGGACTTTTAGAGTCATGTCCCGACAAAGATTTGCAAAATAGTCAGTAATATTTAACGTCGGCAAAGAGGAAGGCATGAATCCCCCCTGAACAAAGCGTTCTAGGAAGCGTTTTTAACAATCAGTTTTATGGGACAAGGGCGAACGTCTTCCATCTGAACCGTTTCCGGTTCTGAAGAAGAAAAAACGTATTCCATAATATAACTGTCACGGGGTTGCTCTGCTCTGGAATCGCGCAGAATGGCGACCGCCTGATAGCCCAGGCGCTGGAAAAACAGCTGAGCGTCAAGATTGCGTTCCTCAACGGTCAACGACAGTTTAGCCGTCGTCCCTTCCATGCGCTGAGTTAACGATTTGACAAGAACGCGTCCTACGCTGCAGCGACGATACAAATAGTCAACTGCAATCTTTTTGATTTCGACAAAATCGCGTCCTCTCTGATAAACCAGATAGCCAATTGTCTTGCCGTCCTGAATTGCGGTCAGGATGCCGCAGTCCCGTTTACGGAGGTGGGACAGAAAATCTTCTTTAGACCATGGACTTTCAAAGAACTGCTTTTCGATAACGCATATTGCATCCAAGTCGTCACGCATTACGCTGCGAACCTTTGTTTTAATCGCTTCCAGACGCGATGGTATTTTTGATACAAGTTTTCTTACATCAGTTCGTCTCAATTGAAGTCTCCTTCCATGGCGACTTAAACGCTCATACTCGATTACCTGACAGCCATATTGCGACTCCATGTCAGCGTTTTGACGTCCGGCTTTGTTATTAAATGACAATTAACGAATCAAGTATAACATAACCAGCTTTTTAAATCAAGATCGCTTTTATTAATCCTATTTTGACAGTTAAATTATATGTCATGATTCCTTATTCATCGTAAGAGCCATGAAAGTACTAAAGATGTTCAAACCATTATTCCGATGAATTGTCTGGTTAACCCGAAATATTTTAAAACAATTCATATATATTGTTAAACTGGGTAACATGAACAAAAAAAGAGCTTTATCAAAGCTGTTTTTACTGACGACGATACTCCTTGCAGCGATTTCTGGCTGTAAGGTTGGTCCGGATTATCAGCGTCCAGGCGTTTATATTAATTCGGATTATACTCAACTGGACAGCGAAAAGGGCGTTACCAACAACCAGACGATTAATCTGACTTCGTGGTGGGATCAGTTTAACGATCCAACTCTGTCTGCGTTGATTCAAATGGGCGTTAGCGACAACCTGTCTTTGAAACAGTACGCAACGAGGATTTATCAGTATCAGGCTCAAATTGGCGTTGTCAGATCTGACATTTTCCCAAGTTTCAGAGAATCGGGAATGTACAATTATAATAAGGGCGTTGGTTCAGAGTCTCAGTCCTGGTCGTTAAGTACCGACATGAGTTGGGAACTGGACTTCTTTGGACGTCTTCAGCGTCTCACTGAGGCGGCTGTTGCCGACATGGAACAGCAAAACGAAATCTATCGGGACGCTCAAGTGATTCTGATTGCTGAAATAGCTCAGAATTATGTCAACGCCCGATTGTACGAACAACAGATTCGAATTGCCAAAGAAAATATCGCCATCCAAAAGCATACTGTTGAACTGACTGAGAAAAAACAGCAGCTTGGAACCGCTAGCAAACTGGACGGCGCTCAGGCGCGCGGGTCGTGCGCGGGCGTGGAATCGGATTTGGCGACGTATGAAGCCCAGTACCAAAAAGCTCTCAACAATCTTAGCGTTCTGACGGGACGCACGCCCGGTTCGATTGACCAGTTGTTTGCTCAGTCCGCGCCGATTCCAACAGCGCCCAATCAACTGATGGTGGGAATTCCAGCTGAACTGTTGAGAAATCGTCCGGATGTTCGCGCCGCTGAACAGGCGTTGATAGCGCAGACGTCCAGAGTTGGGGCAGCAATTGGCGATTTATATCCGAGGTTCTCGCTGACCGGCAGTTTTGGAATCGACGCCATGGACTTGGCAACCGGGTTCAGCAGCGGCTTGGCGTCTAACATTGGTCCGTCATTCCAGTGGAATATTTTCGCCTTTGGCAAGTATAGAAGCAATATTAGCGTTCAGGAATTCCGACAATCCGAATGCGTCCTGTCGTATCAAAACACGGTTTTAACTGCGGCTAGAGAAGTTGACGACGCTCTGGCTGTATACGTCAACGAAAAAGATCGATTGGCAAAACTGGACGAAGCCGTTGTTGCCTACGACGAAGCGCTTCAGCTGGCTCAGCAAAGATATTCAGACGGCACAGCAGACTTCCAGCGCGTTCTCGATACGCAAGCCAACAAACTCCGTTATGATCTGCAGCAAGTTCAATGTCAGGCGAATCTGGTTAACAGCGTCATAGCTCTCTATAAAGCGTTGGGCGGCGGATACCGCGAATAGTCGTAGCGCAAAGCGCTTCCGCTAGAACCGCGTTAGCGGTTCAATATTAGTAGCCGTGGGGTTTAACCCACGGAGGCAATAGGCAGTAGTTTGAGACGCTGCTATCTATTGTCTATTTTTTTCATCTAATAGTCCTCAAAAAAATTTTAAAAAATTTTTCTGCGGGGGGGCTTTCAAAGAATCCGGTAATTTGTTATAATAGCGAAATCAGTTAAAGGATGACTGATTTATCAGATCTGACGTTGAGTTGGCGTCAGAGTTGGAAAACCAATTGTAGTCTGAGCATTTATCACGGAGGTATCATGTCTACTCGCATACCATTGCGTCCAGAAGTCGTCGCCCAGGAAGAGCTTCAACGTAAACTCAAACTTAGCACAGCAGAAATTGGTCTGCAGCTTCGTACAACCAACTGTCTTGAAGAACAAGGCATCTTTACCGTTCGGGATTTACTCAATAGCTCTCGCGATCGATTGTTGAGCATCTCCAACTTTGGAGAAAAGACGCTCAACGAAGTCTATGACGCACTGGAACGAATTGGCTTTTACCGAAAATCGCGTCAGGAAGCCGCCGATAATAAGGTAAGAGCGTAATCGCGCACGATGTCGCTTCGTCTGAATTTGACCTCATTAAAAATTGATGACCGTATAACGCCTTCAGACCGCCGATCCGGAGTCTGGATTGAGGCGGCGTTGGCGTTTGGTTTTTTGATCTGCGGAATAATTGGGGTTATTGTAATATTCTTTTGTTCGATAATGCCTCAATGGCGTCTTTTTAAAGAATACCAAAAAACCCAATGTACAGTTATCGAAACTGCTGTGGTCAATCAGGGAAACAGCGATTTGTATCGTCCGCAAATTCATATAAAATACGTTGCTCCTACGCCAATTCATTCAGACAATTCAGGAAAGACCATTCTCAAACAATACAGTATCTGGACCTACGACTTCAACACGCTTAACAATTCCGGATATTTCTACCAAAAAGACGAAGCGTATAACGCGCTTAAAGCTTTCGAAACCAATAAACAATACGATTGCTGGTACGATCCCCATTATCCGCAAAAGGTCGTTGTGCTTTGTAACTGGTCGTGGACGAATGTTACCATGTTAATCGTTCCAATTTCCTTGTTTTTGCTTGGTTTGGGTTCTTTGATTCACATTTTCATGTACCAAACCGTGCATTCTCAAAAGAAAACGGCGATTCCTTCCGGCTCTTTACAAAATAAACCGTCTGACAATGCGGATGAGTTATCGTCTCAAATTGCGTCTGATTCAGAATCCGTTCCGGAACAGGCGCATGTTTTGCCAAACGTGCCTTCCGTTCAAAATATAATAGACTCGCCTGGCGTCAAGATGAAATATCGCCTTCCCTTGGCTAATTCGCCTATTGGAAGTCTTGGCGTATTACTTCTATTATGCATTGGCTGGGGACTGCTGTGCATAGCGATTCTATCCGTTGGCATCGGAGGTTTTTTGGATAAAAATCCTGACTGGATTTTAATTGGATTTACTGTCGTGTTTTTTTTAATCGGGATAGGGCTGGTTTTATATTTCATCCATAACCTTCAGCTGGCAACTTCTGTTTCCCCAACGCTGTTGGAAACAAACGACACGCCGCTGCATCCCGGTCAAACGACAACGGCGTTACTCATTCAGATGGGCGGAAATTACTTTTTTAAACTGAGCGTGGTTCTGGTTTGCGAAGAAGAAGCGTTTTTTTCATACGGAACAGACATTCGCAGTGAAAAATTTGTTGCCTATGAAACCACTCTTTTTTCTGAAAAGGACTTTAATATTGTTACAGACGAACAGTTTGAAAAATCATTTGAATTTACCATTCCTCCAAACGCGATGCACTCTTTTGACTCTTTACATAATCGTATTTCATGGCGTCTGGATGTTTGTGGAGAAGCAGAGGGCGCCCCGCCGTTTACTCGGAGTTACGTCCTGGTTGTTAATCCGTAGAAAACCCTGCTCGGTTTGAAAACAGGGGGTTAAGGATCCAGGTTTTCAATCGAAATCTGTCAGACAAATAACGAACAAAAAAGGAATACAGGATTATTTATCCTGCATTCCTTTTAATTTTGACTTGATATCAATTTGAACGAGCCTGGATATTATAATCCGTCGCCGCTCCATTCGTCAGACGGAATGACATTGAGTTCGGGGAATGCAAAGGCTACTGTTTTGACGTCGCCGGCGCTGACGGTAATCGTCTTGGATTCCGAATAGGTTTTACCGTCTTTTTCAACGACCGCGTCGATTACATACTGATACTTCAAACCCGGTCTGAGATTAACGGAAGCAAAAGTGCGCTTGGAACCAACGGAGGTTGTTGGAGCGCCATTAACGTAAACTTTTGCCTGGTTGGGCGCCCAAATGGTAAAGACCACGCCGCGGGAAGAACGAACGTCAATGTTGGACAAACGGTTTGACGGCGTTCCGTCAGCATTCGGTTTACTCCAGGAAACTTGAGACGTTTTAACCTTTGAGGAATTGGCGGAATCCAGCAATGAATTCATATTGGGATCGTTTTCCGGAGCGTTGTCGTCCTGAAGTTCCGGCGCATCTGAGGTTGCAGGATCGTCCGTTGACTTGGTCGGAATGCCCATTGAGGAATCGTCTGCATCTTTGGAAGAAGTTGCAGGAACCGGAGCCAAAGACGGGTTCTGATTGGTGTCTGGAACGTAGTCTTCGCCAGCTTCAATGGCGCGTTCGCGATCGCAGCATCCGTTAATATTGCACAGTGGGCAACACGGCATTTCAGGAGTGCAAAGACCGCTGTTGTGGCAGCAGTGGAAATCGCGATGAGGTCTCGGCGGAATAAGCTGGGGCGTGTATTCCCAAATCGGAATACGGAGGAAACAGCCGCGGAACGTCCACTGAGCGCACGGATCTGTTCCGTAACGAGTGGGAGAGTATTCATAATAACTCTGTGCATAAGGCGGGCACTGTTCCACAACGGGAGTGAAGTAATAGCCGCCAAAAGTGTGCGGCGCCAAACGGCGGAATCCATAGGCGGTATAGCCAAAACCGGCTCCGCCATACGGGCTGTAAACGTATTCTGGTCCAACAACTTCAGAGACCGCGTCCGTAGCAACGGCGGCATCATCTGAAACCTGACTAAACGCAACGGAAGCGTTCAAACTTAACGCCAAAGCCGCGACGCCTGCCATCAAAAAAAGGCTATACGCTCTCATAAAAATATCCTCCAATTATAAAAATGCTGGTTGGTTATATTGGCTGGCATATTTAACCAGTTTGTTTAGCATCTATATTTTACCACATCTTTTACACATTACAAGGATGTAGGGTAAATTTTTTCAATAAAATTATATACTTCTTCCCTAGGGAATTATAGTATTCAGTATAATTATCGTATCTTTAAGGAGAAAAGATGGTAGTTGAGCGGCAAGAGAGCTGATTTTTTACTGAATCGAAGGCGAGTTGTACAGGTTGTACGGATTATACATGTTTAATAAATAGAGACGGTTAAATAAAATACATAAAACAAGCGAGAATTAAAAAATTGCGTCTCTGGAAGTAAACGGACGGATAAATACTTTCCAGAGACGCATATCTTTGAATGATTACGGTTTTTTGACGGGCTTTTTTTGAAAAATTGGAGGCGGGGTTGTTCGTTCGCGAACTGGGATTTCCTCAATGACAATGTTGCGGAATTTGAAGTCGGAAGTGGCGTCGTGCCCCTGGAGTTGAATCGTACCAGCGTCAAGACGCAGACCGCGGCGAGGGTTTGGATCGGGTTTTCGGGTATCCGTCCAGTCCGAGACCTGTTCGCCGTTAACCCATACGGCAAAATGATTTCCGACGGCATTAATATAAACATTGACCCATTCTTTGTCGTTTCCGATAACCTTTCTGGCGTCCACGCGGCGGAAAATGCCGCCTGTTCCGCAGTCTTTCGGCTTGGTTCGGTCGCCGTCGAGGAAGCCAAAATGAACCTGACATTCGTAACCGTTCATTTTTTCGCCGGGAATGCAGCGGAAAAAGACGCCCGAGTTGAGTCCTTCGCCATTGACGTAGACGTCCAGCGAGAGGTTAAAATCGCCGTAGCGAAGGGAGCTTTCCAGCGATCCGTTCCCGTTTTTAACGGTCAGTTCACCGTTTTCGTTGACGCCAGCGTCGATAACGTCGTGAATATTCCAGTTGCCAAGATCTTTCCCGTTAAAGAGTTTTTGCGACAAAACCGGTTTAACGATCAATCCTCCGATTCGGATCGTTCCCTGATACAGTTTGACGCCGATATACCCTCGCCTGAATTTGGTCATTTTGTTAATCTGCTCGTTGGTCAGGGAGACAGACAGCAATTTCTCCATCGATTCCGTATCTTTGAGCGGAATTTCGAGACATCGCAGTCCTTTCGGGTCAGTTTTAATCAGCAGCGACGCTTTTCCGCCCTTGGAAAGCGCGTATTTAATACTGACGTCAAATTGACCGAACTGGGTGGTCGTTCGGATTATTGTTGGCAGGGTCGTCGTGGCGGTTAAGACAGGCTTTTCACACGGCGATTCGATTTTCCAGACGCCTTTTTCAGCAGACGTCAGACCAAACATTTCCGAACTAATTAAGGAAATCTCGGGACCGGTCGATTCCGTTTCCGCAAACGCCGTTCCGAGGAACAGCAGACAGACGATTGATGTTAATAACGCTTTTTTCATGATTTAGTTGCAAGTTGCGAGTTACGAGTTGCGAGAGTAATTTGTGAGGTGATTTGCGTTAACTCCTCACTCCTCACTTCTCACTCCTCACTAATAAGTAGTGTGTTTTGTAGTCTAAGCTCTAATTAATATACCCCTTTCCCCCCTTTTTGTCAATATCCTAGCAAAATTTTCCCGCCCCCCCATTGAAAAGAATTAAAAGTTATATATAATGCTTCTTTAATAGATTGTCCACAAGAACACGGATATACTTAAAACATATTTTTTTGGAGATAAGAAATGACCATTGACAAAAGCCTTAAAGTTAGGGCGGCCTTGGTCCGGGCGCGAAGCGTCCTGACTCGCGCCGAGCGTATCGAAAAGCTGAAGTCCGATGAAAAATGGACTGAAGGCGATAGTCCTATGGGACTCGTAAAGGTTCGCGTTCACAAGTTGAGCATGAAAAAGAAGAAGAAGGCAGCCGCTGAAGACAAAGCCGAATCTGGCAAGGGCGGCAAGAAGAAGTAATATCTTCGCTTTTTTCAGTCAATCATTTAATCGTGGTTGATTATTAAATACGATTTCCTGAAGTCTTAGCTTCAGTAAATACTATTTAATAATTAACCACTTTTTGTTTAAAATAATCTTTGCCCCCCCTTGTCGATAATTGGCATAATCGCTAAAATTTATTTAGGTGAAGAGGAAATCAGGACTATCTGGTTTTCATCGTGTTGTAGCAATTTTACATGGACGTTTAACGGCAACAATATTTTAAATGTCAGGCAGAGAACGGAACTCAGAGCAGAACGGGAACGGTTCGGAGCCGAACTTTCTCTTTTCACCGTCCGGGTTCTGCGACAGTTCTTTCGTCTATTCGCCGTGTCTTATAGCGTTATTTTTTCTTTCTTCAGGCGCCGTCTGCGACCGATTCTTTCTCACTTGGCAATGGCAGACATGGCTTAATCTGGGCGTACTTGGAGCGATCGCATGGCTTGGATTTACCCTTTTTACTCTGAGACAGACATCTCGCCAATTAAACAGCGTCGTCAATAAGACGAGCAACAATGTTTTTGGCATGATGGCTTTTCAGTCCGCTTTGATATGCACCGTTCTTTTCGCTCTGGGCGGGGTTTGGCATAACTGTTACTGGAACGTCTGTTCTCAGGCAGACATGTTGAGCCGTTGTCAAACCAGTCCTTGTCCGTGCATCGTTCGAGGCGTTATTACAGACCTGCCCCATCGGACTCGCGCCGAACAGGGATTCTCGCCCATTCCCGAATACGACAAAACGGTTTTTACAGTCCAGATGAATTCCGTTCGCTCTGGCAGGTCGTGGGAGCCGGCTGCCGGATCCATGCGCGTGTCTGTAACAGGTCATCCGTCTGATTTGGAAGTTGGGGACGATATTGAACTGATCGGCGTATGCTCTCGCCCCCATAGTTCCCCGAACGGACGATTCAATTATCAGGAATATCTTCGCAGTCGGAAAATTCTGACCGTTATGAACGTCCGGAATCCGGACGGCGTAAAACGCTGCAGTGAAATAATCCGTCGAGCTTCGTTTCAAAGATGGTTCAGCGGCTGTCAGCGCCAAGCGCTTCAGGGACTGGACAAGCGCTTTAGCATAAAGCGGGAAGCCCGGCTGGCGTCCGCCTTTTTGCTGGGAAAGAGAACCGATCTGCCGGAAGGCGTTGCGGAAGAGTTTCAGGAAACCGGGACGATTCATATTTTAATCGTATCAGGATTGCACGTTGGCATCCTGACAATGACGCTTCAATACATCTTCAGCTTTCTGCCGTTAGGCGTCAGATTTCGATCAATACTTATTTGCGTACTGATTCTGTTTTACATAGCTTTAACCGGAATGCAACCGCCAGCGGTTCGAGCGGGCGTTTTATGTTTGACAGCGTCGTACGCCGCAGCGTTTAACCGTCGTGCGCTGTCATTTAACGTTTTGGCTTTGTCTGGAATAATCGTTTTGATTCTTTATCCGTCGTCGCTTTTTCAAACAGGAACTCAACTGTCGTTTTTAACCGTGGGAGCAATAATTGCGCTGGCTCCTACAGCGGAGAAAATCGCTAATCGGGTTTTTCCTGTCGACAAGGAAATAGTCATACGATCTGGGGAACGCTGGCGTCGAAAACTTCGGATATTCTTTCACAACGTTATCGCTGCCGCCGCAATGAGCTTTTTGATATTGGGAGTTATAGCGCCGCTGATTGCAACGAGATTTCACGTTCTGTCGCTCTTTTCCGTTTTACTCAATTTGGTTTTAAGCGTCCCGATTGTCGTTGCCATTCTAACGGGAATGGTTGTTATGTTTTTAACTCCATTCGATTCTTTTTTTCTTTTCGACTTCATCGCCAATGGCTGCGCTGTAGTCTGTCAAAGTTCATTATGGTTAATGGACTTCACAGTAGAGACTGTTCATTCCTGGCGGTGGTCTCGATTCTGGGTTTGCGGTCTGAATGAACCGTCTTTAATCGCCTTCTACGTCATTCTTTTCTCTTGGGCTTTTATCCGCATTTGTCGAGTCAGAAGCCTCTTGACAGCGTCGGTTTTAGCTTGCTGGCTGGCGTTTATTTCACTCACGCCGATGTATAACGCTCTAATGCGTCCGGAACAGATGAACGTTGAGTTTATTAACGTCGAACATGGGCTGTGCACGCTAATTCGTCTGCCGGACGGTAAAATTCTGCTTTACGACGCAGGTAAGATGACAAACCCTCAACGCGGAGTAGAATCCGTCTGCGATTACTTATGGAGCCAAGGAATCACCAAAATTCACGGCGCTATTCTGTCCCATTCAGACGCCGACCACTACAACATGTTTCCGACTCTCTCAGAACGGTTTGCCATCGATACGGTTTACACCTCGGAATCCATGTTTGACGACGCAGACAACGAAACGCTCGATCGATTCAAACGCTATCTGGAAAGAGCAAATGTCAACGTCCACATCGTCTATCGCGGAGACAAGCTGGGGAACTCCAAACAATACAAAATCGAGTTTTTACATCCCGGACCGGGCGGCGTCCTGGACCTGATCAGCCCGGAAAACGCGAACAGTCTGGTTGTCGAGTTGGAATACGCCGGAAAGCGAGTTCTGCTCACCGGCGATCTGGTCGGAAACGGCGTTCGAGAAGTAACCATGGAAGAATCGCCCGGCTACGACGTCGTTCAGGCGCCGCACCACGGCTCGCATTTAAGTCTTACTCCCGAATTTATTCAATGGATGAACGCCTCTTACGCCGTCTTTTCAGAGTCCCCCGTCTACGCTCACAAAGATTCAAGGCGCATGTTCGAACAAGCCGGCGTCAAAGTGATTCATACCGGGCTGGACGGTTCCGCCCAATTTGCTATCTTCCCCAACGGCGAACTCAAGACAAACATAGTTGCGCTCTAAGAATCTTAAAACTGCGACAGTCTACAGATTATAATCTTTAATCTTCCGGTAGAGCGTCCGCTGCCCAATCTGGAGAGATTTTGCCGCTTCTTCTCTGTTTCCGCCGACGGCTTTGAGAGTCAGTTCGATAAACCGTTTTTCGACTTCTTCCAGCGGCTGACCGACAAGAGCCTGAAGAGAGTCTGCATCGGCGCTGGGCGTGGCGGGAGCGGAAACAAAATGGGCGTCTATAATATTATCTGACGAATCAGAGTCGGTTTCGTCTGAAGAATTCGATTCTGCATTTCCAGATTCCGATCCAAGCAGCAGGGGGGACTTTTCCTGTTCAATGAGCTTTTCGTCTGTCGAATCGGGGACGAAAAAACCGTCCAGCAATTCGTCCGGGGCGTCGTCTGTATCGAGAACGCCGTCGATGTCGAAAACGATCATGCTTTCAATAACGTTGCGTAGCTGACGAATGTTGCCCGGCCAGGAGAACTGAATAAGGCGTTTGCGAATCGACGGGGCAATGGCTTTGATCTCCTTGTTGTTACGCTCAGCAAACAGGCGAACGTAAAAGTCGACAAGCATGGGAATGTCCTCTCGACGCTCTCGCAGCGGGGGCAGGTTCACCGTAACGACTTTAATTCGGTGATACAAATCCGCTCGGAACGACCCGTCTGCAACGGCTTGCTCCAGATTCCGGTTGGTTGCAGAAAGAAGTCGAACGTTGACTTTAATCGACTTGTTTGACCCGACTCTGGTAATCTCTCCGCTTTCCAGAACGCGAAGCAGTTTAATCTGAGTCGGCATCGGCATATCGCCCACTTCGTCCAAAAAAAGCGTGCCGCCGTCAGCGAACTCGAATTTTCCAACGCGGTCAGAAACAGCGTCCGTAAAAGCGCCGCGGACATGTCCAAACAGCTCGCTTTCCAGAATGTTTTCGCTCAGAGCGCCGCAATTCAATCCGACAAACGGCTTGTTCTTTCGGGGGGAATTTTGATGTATCGACTGCGCGACCATCTCTTTGCCCGTGCCGGTTTCCCCCTGAATGAGAACAGTGGCGTCTGTTGGAGCAATTCGTTTAAGACGTTCAATAACCTTTTGCATTGCAGCAGACGAGCCGACAATGCCCTCAAACCCGAACTTTTTATCCAGACGCTGTCGCAGGTTGAGATTCTCATTTCTTAAAACGGCAAGCTCCGCCGCCTTGTCAACCGTTTCTCGAAGCTGTTTGAGATCAAGCGGTTTTTGCAAATACGTATACGCGCCGTTCGCCATGGCGGCAACGGCAGAGGGAATGCTGCCGTGCCCCGTCATCATGATAACTTTGGCGTTGGGCTGAAGCTCTTTCGCTTTGCGAAGAATGCCAAAGCCGTCTATATCTTCCATAACCAAATCGGTTATGACGACGTCAAACTCCGACTTGGCAAGAGCCTCGCATCCTGAAACGCCGTTAAAGGCGCATTGACATTCGTACCCTTTTCGCTGAAGGGCTTCTGCTACTGTTTCCGCCAGCGACGGTTCGTTATCGACAATAAGGACGCGAATTTTCATTTCGTTGGAAGGGGTTCCCTTTTAACTACGATTACATAAACTGGGACTTGTACAGGGCAGCCTCTGCTATAGCGTGGTCGCCGGCGCGTTGAGCCAGCAGACTCAGCGCGACGTAGGAAAACGGATCGTTCGGTTCAAGTTCAGCCGTCTTTTTGGCATGAGCCAGCGATTCCGCGTTCTTGCCGCGTTTGAAATACCAGACGCTCAGCGCCGTATGCGGCAAAGCGTAGTCTGGATACTGCAGACTCAAAGCGTTCATTTTTTCAATCGCGCCATCCAGATCGCCGCTTTCGTAAACGGCAACGGCTTCGTCGTATAATTCTTCTTTTGTCATAGCATTTAGTAAAATCGACGTGTAGATAAATCAACTTCCAAATGGACTATTAAATATTATATATGATTTGTCGATTTCGTACAGGGGGCGGACGGGAGCCCCCATGAGTTTAATTACAAGGCAAACCAGAATCTAGCGCTGTTCGTTATTCTTTTTTGACTCAGACGATTGAACCTCTCGGCGAATCGGAGCAAGCCATAAATAAACAACTCCTGCAAGGCAAATTCCAGTAATAGTAAGATAAATAACAATCCAGTTCCAGAGCATTCGCAATTGATAAAACCAGTCCTGCTCTTCTTCCGTCAAAGGCGTATCAACCCCAGGACGAAGAAACTGCCACTGAGTCCACGTATCAAATACGTTCCACTCTTCATGCTTAAAACCATAAATAATATTATAGTAGTAATAATATCGCCAACCCCAGATCAACGTCAAAATAATGAATACCAATGCAATCGCGCCAAACGCCAACATAAGACCGATTCGACGTTCGACCGCAGAAACGGCAGTGTTTTTCGCCGGCGCTTCAATCGGCGTTGTCTGAACGGGAAGCTGACGTATCGCGCCTAACGTCGGCATCGTAATCACTTGTTGACAGCCCGGACACGGAATCGTTTCTCCTGCTGACGACTCTGAAACTGAAAACTCATGACCGCATTTTGGACAAGTAAATAAATGATTCTCTTGCATGGTTATATAAAAGCTGTTTTGAAACAACCCTAATAATTATTGAAACAAACGCCTCTTTCTGCAAATGTGCGTTCTAAAACTTCAAGCGCTTTGCTGTATGAAACAAAACACAAAACGATTACCTATAATATCCAAATTATCAATTTGAAACTACAGTCGTTGAATATGCTCAGACTTGCAGGCGTCAGAAGCGATAAACATGATTCTGCATCTACTAATATACTAAAAATTTTGATTTAGAAAAGGGAAAAACAATAAAAAAACGTAAACATTTTTAAAAAACATACGTAATAACTAAACAGACATTCGTTCAAACTTGTTTTCAGATATATTTATGGTCAAGAGTATTACTCTGATTTTTAACGGACTAAACCGAATGTGTATTAAATAGTACTCAACTTTTATTTATACTTATACGGGTTATCCGTTTTTTTTCAATGATGTAAACTCTATTGACCGCCAAAAAAATAAACGAATATTTTAAAAATGACTAAAGTTAAGAAGTAATTTTAATATAAGTTCATAACCGCGTCATAGAAAAACAATTCTCAGGTTTTTCTACTTAGCGCATTTTAACAAAATGTAACATTTGTACACTACATATATTCAAAGTTTTTTGAGAAATAATTTAAAAAATACTTGAAATCTTTAGTCTTTTGATTACAATATATGGTATACGTGAAATGCGTAACCGCCAAAGTTTGAATAATCGTAATCCTTTACTATTTTGTAAATTTCAGGGCGCGATTTTTCAAACTAATGCTATGTTATAGTTGTTTTTAGACGCGAGAACTTTCGTTGAAAGCTTTTCGTTGTCTTTACTATACGATGTAATAACGCAAGGGAGACCTACTTTGTACGAAGAAGTTGACAACTTAGATGTCGATGATTTCAGCGAACCGTTAACAACCGAAGATTTGGATCTTGACGCCAAGTCGAGTGGTTCGATGCATCTGGACGATGAAGAAGACGCCCTCATGGACGACGCGGATTTGCTCGAAGAGCTTAAAGACGCCGTCGGCGGTGAAACGTGGTCTGACGATCCCGTCCGTATGTATTTGACCCAAATGGGAGAGATTCCTCTGTTAACCAGACAGGAGGAGATTACGCTTGCCAAGCAAATCGAACGCAACCGCGCCAAATTCCGCAGAAAGCTGCTGGAATGTAATTTTGTTATGGAACGCGCATGCAAGCAGCTGGACTTGGTTCAAAAGGGAGAAATCCCGTTTGATCGCACGCTTCAGCAGTCTCTTACCGATCAGATGGAAAAGGAGCAGATTCTCGGTCGCATGGGACCTAACATGCGAACATTAGATTATGTTCTTCGGTTGAATCAGGTCAATTATAAAACAGCAACCAACAGAAGACTTCCCCAAACCAAGCGAATGACGGCATGGCGTCAGTTGGGGCGAGGTCATCGCAAAGCAGCCAGACTGGTTGAAGAACTTGGTCTGAGAATGCAGCGAATTGAACAGTTCATGCCAACGTTGGAAGATTTGTCCCGCCGGGTAGACGAACTGCGCGAACGAATCAAGCAGCGTCGCGCTATGGGTTATTCAGAAGAGTCTTTGCGTCCGTGGGTTAACGAATACCAAAGCATTCTGCGGCATACTCAGGAAACGCCGTTAAGCCTCAGAAACCGGGTTGCGTACCTTCGCAAGATTCAGGACGAGTATCAAAAGGCAAAGCGCGGTTTGTCAGAAGGCAACCTTCGCCTGGTCGTTTCGATTGCCAAAAAGTATCGCAACCGCGGTCTGAGCTTCCTCGACCTGATTCAGGAAGGCAACGCTGGTTTGATGCGCGCGGTAGACAAATTCGAATACCGCCGCGGATTCAAGTTCTGTACGTATGCTACATGGTGGATTCGTCAGGCGATTACTCGCGCTGTCGCAGATCAAAGCCGTACAATTCGCATTCCGGTTCACATGGTCGAAACCATGTCGAAAGTTCGCAACGTATTGCGTCAACTGCAGCAGGAACTCGGTCGCGAACCCACAGCAGAAGAAGCGGCAGAACGTTCTGAAACGCCATTGGAAGAAACCCGTCGCGTTATGGCGATGAGCCGTTATCCAATCAGTTTGGACAGACCGGTTGGCAACAACGACGACGCCCAGTTTGGCGATCTGCTTCCGGGCGTTACCGAAAGCCCGACAAGCGGCGCGTCAAACGAAATGCTGCGTCGACAGATCAACGAAGTCCTCAAAACCCTGTCCTACCGAGAACGAGAAATTATCAAACTGCGTTACGGTTTAGGGGACGGTTACAGCTACACGCTGGAAGAAGTCGGACAGATTTTCCGCGTTACAAGGGAACGTATTCGTCAGATTGAAGCAAAGGCGGTTCGCAAACTCCAGCAGCCAGCCAGAAGCCGCAACCTGGTCGGGTTCCTCGACTAACCTGTCTGTATAAAAACTAGCAAACAGACCGGGAAGCAAACGCTTCCCGGTTTTTTTATTCTCATGATCCCGCTTGCGTAACTCCTCACTCCTCACTCCTCACTCCTCACTCCTCACT
>JAFSMW010000090.1 GCA_017447745.1 Thermoguttaceae bacterium | reverse complement strand
GTTTTTTAACATTAGACGGAACTATTAAAACCATTTACGTTGACGGATTCGTTTTAGGCGAAACAACCGTAACGCTTAAAGCCTATTCAGTTTATCAAAACAGTTCTGGAAACACTGTGCGAGAATTGATTTCCAGCGATGAGATTAAACTTAACGTTGGCTTTGATCTTGATACCGACAGTAATGAGAATGGAACAATCGACAGTACATCTAATTTTACCTTGTCTTCTGGAAAATTGTCTGTTCGTCCGCCCGTGGAAGATATGGTGGAAGATTTAACGAGTCATGGAAAAACGCTTCGGGCAGGAACAAGAACAACTGTAAAAATTAGCAAATCAGCGTTCAATATTCCTGAAGGTTGTCAGTTACTGCTTATTGTTTCTCCAGGATTAACAGCTTATGCCAATTGGGAAAATGGTCAACTGCCCGGATTGCATAATCCATCTTCTTTGAAAAACGATACATTGGGAGAAGTGTATACCGTGTCAAATAATTTTCCAGAAGAATTTTATGTACAATGCGGCGATTTAAGCAACGATGTTTCTGTTGAGAGAGCTATACATTTAAGACTAGTTCGCACTAGCGACAACACGATATTGGCAAGAGATACGAATCGTTTTAACTGCGTACCCTTTAAACTCGATTTAATGGTTGATTCAGATAACAATGATAATATTTATGACGATGATCAATATGAAGATGATAACGAATATGCTGGTTTTATTATTCCATATGAATATAATTATGAAGACAATTCTCATGTTCTTAAAAAATCCGAGATTGTCATTGACGCCAAAACAAGCGATGGCATGACTTATTTAAATAATAAATATGTTCGCTTATGTCAAGTAGATGACAAACAAAAAATCATACAGACGCTTGGTATTTATCAACTAAATAACACGAATACAAACGGTACTGAAAATATAGGTTTCATCGCTGATTCAAATAAATATATATGGCAGAACATCGAATTTATACCTGAAGGTTCATCAATGAATTGTTATGAAACGTGGATTCGTGTAGAACTTCTTGACGAGTTGCCTTCGGGCGTTATACCAGACACACCCCAAGATAATATAATTCATTTAAAAGATCCGACAGAATTAACTGCACAGAATGTCTCAACAGACAATATAATTGCTACGGATTTAGTCAAAATGACAGCAACGTTATTTGTTATGGATCGCAACACAACGTATGTTGAAAATGACGCTAAGTACGCTGGAATGACAGTATCGGAAAAAGCTGCTGCAAAACAGTATAAATGGGTTTGCAACTTGAAAGATGGCACTTATGAAACGCCTATTACTGGAGGAAAGAGGATTGATTATAGTAATTCAAGTGGTCCTATTGAGGTAGATAGTAATAACAAGGATGTAAAAGGCGATAGCTACCTGCGTTCTGCAATAGATTATAGCAATGGTTTTACTATGCAATTCGACTATGAATTCTTGAGGGATCGGGGCGGTAACGCAACAGGTTATGTACAAGCAGACGGTCAAAACCCCAAATTAAGCTTTGTTGCTAATGGCGGAGTTAAACTTGGTAGTACAGCTGGAGCATCAGATGGCGTTTTTGAAGCTGCAATTTTAGATATGCGGGCTTTAGTAAATCAAGCCATTAATTGGAATAAACATGAAAACTTAATGCGAAGTACAATTGATGATTCATATTGGGATTATTTGGAAGAACATATTGAGAATAATTCAAACTTAAAAGTGCCTATTTATAATAAAAATCAAGAAATAGAATCTTATTCCACGCCAGAACCTATTTCAAAATTATTAAATGCTGTTGGGTATGGTCAATTATACGCAACTATGTATAACCTTCCCACTAATTCAAATATGATTGATTATATCAGAGCTGCATATAATAATAGCGGCGATTCTGGTCATGTTAAAATAACTCAAACATCTCCAACAGAGACTTCTTATGGAAGCATAAGTATATTTCTTAACGAAGTTTGTACATATACAACAGGAAATGGTGGTCTCAATAAGCCATCTCCGAATCAAAATCTAACATCTGTCAATAATCGTATTTATTTACAAGCGCATTGGGGTAGTGGTGTCGTATACTCTCAAATGAGTATTTCAAAAAATAATTAAAAGAGTTAAAAGGTATTATTATGTCAAAACGATTATTGCTTTTACTGTTGGCATTATCAACGCTGTTGATTGTAGCAACAGTCCAATTTAAGGACGATTTCCTTTTTGCTGTTGGTTTATCTCATTCATCCAACATTGAAGATAATTCTGTAAATGAGGTCGCTGCTGCGAACAATATAATAATTCAACAGAACCAGCAATCTGAAAACCAAACGTTTGACGAAACAGAACTCTATTGTTATATTGACGACAATGAGGCAGATCCGCCTCATGTTTTAGCAGATGGGAAATTGATTGAATTGGAAGATGGTATGGATTTATCAGGTAAAATGATAGAGGGCAATATTACAGGTTACCGAAAAATCTATCACAATATCAATTTTTCCAAGTGTCGTTTTAAGGATGTTTTCATCTATGGCGTAGCTTTTATTAATACAACGTTTGAAGACGCTATATTTGAAGGAAGAAATGGTCTAATTAATATTGTAGGAAGAAATATTAATTTTAATAATGTGAATTTTCTTTTTATAAATAATCCGATTTTAGGTAATAAAAATAAAAAAGATTATAAATTAAAACTACTTCGACAATCCGAGGTATTTGTCGTTTATGATGCAACAAATGAAGATTTATTATCGCAAACATTGCCTTATAAAATGAAACATTTGGATTCATTAAGATTTATGGTATATGGTGTAGATAATAAACATGATTATTCAGATTTCTGGTTTGTTAATATGCTTATGCCATACAATCCTGAGTCTTGTTATCGTGATTCATGGTTTCAAAATAGTTCGATGTCTTCCTTGACAAATGAACAGTTTCTTTCAACAATGAATTATAAAGTTCGTATTTTTGAGGGAATATCGTTCAGTAACATTGATTTCGTAACTTATGCTAGACCAGATTCTATGAATTCGCACCCTTCTGATAATACACTTTTGGAAAATAAAGAATTGTCAAATGCAGTGTTCTTTAATTGTAGATTTAGTTCTTCTATGCGTGGAACAGATATAAAAGATTCCGTTTTTACAAATTGTATATTTAGTGAAGGAACCAATCTTACCGTTGAACAGATCAAGTCAACGTGGAATTACAAGAACAATCGCATGGATTTAATTATACTTCCGCCGGACTTGCAAAAGTATTTCGATGAAGAAAAGAAAGAAAAGGAATAAGACGTCAGAAAAGCGCTTTGCTTGCATAACCGCAAAGCGCTTGTCTGGACAAATGATTTTTAGTTGTTAATGTTTATATCTACCGATTTTGTTAGAACTTCTAACTTTATCAGTTCTTCTGTCACGCGGACCCTCACCGCGCCGGGGAAGACGTACGGCGGAAGGATTGTCTCTGACTGCGCCATTTGAGCTAAAAGCGTCCATTGTTTCAAGCCCATCGCCTGCTGAGTCCAGCCGCGCTGCGTCCAGATTTTTCGAAAACATTCCATTGTGATGTATTGGCTGGCGGAACGAAACGGCTGACGAGTCAGAATCAGTTCGTCGTCGCTTTGACGGAAAATTGTCTGACGTAAAACCGCGTCTGCCAGCGAGTCGATTTCCGCTGACGCCATCGCCGCCAAGGTCGAGAGATTGGTCAGCGAGTTCCGAACGTTGGGATTGTACTCGCGTTCCAAAAGCGGCAGCAGCTCGTTGCGAATTTTGTTACGTGAGAAGTCGGACGACAAATTGGAACTGTCGGTTCGATACGACTGATTCCATGCGTCGAGCTGTTCGATAATCTGTTTTTTCGTCCAGCCCAGCAACGGACGAACGAGTGTAACGCCCTCCGTCAGAACTCGAATTGGAGCGATGCCTGCCAAGCCGTCCAGACCCGCTCCGCGAAGAATCCGGAACAGGACTGTTTCGATCTGGTCGTCTGCGTTGTGAGCGGTGAACAGATACCTCGCGCCGACGTTACAGCAGACGTCTTTAAGCCAGGCGTATCTCGCCTCGCGACAGGCGTTTTCCAACCCGTCGGAATCCGTTTGAATATTGAGCCGGGTAAACCTGCCGACCAGCCACGGCGAGTTCTTCTGACGCTGTTCCACCCAGTCTCGAACAAACTGCTCGTCTGCGTCAGATTCCGCCCCGCGCAAGTTATGGTTGACGTGAGCAATCACAAGTTTAGTGAGTGAGGAATGAGGAGTGAGGAGTGAGGAGTTTTTTAATCTGGTTCTGTACAGAGTTTCAGCAAGAAAAATGGAATCTGCCCCGCCGGATACTGCTACGACGGCGGTTTCATCTAGTTTAGGCAGTAGGCAGTAGGCAGTAGGCAGTAGAGAATTATCAGCCATTTGCGCCATTTCGCTATTTGCAACTACTTAATGAACTCATAACAACGCGCCAAGCTAATCAGAGCCATGCTGGTGCCCCACGGCTGACCGTAGTCGTACATGACGAAATCCCAGTAAGAGCCGTCCTGATCCTGAACGCTCATGAGGATGCTGGTCAGATGGGCGGCAATGCGCTTTTGCTCTGTTTTGCTGTCCAGTTCCAGCAGTTCCTGACTGGCGTACAGGTGTCCAAAGTAATAGAAATACCCGGCAATTTTGTTGAAATGGTCGTGGGGAACGGAATGCTTTCTGGCGCCGTCGAGCCAGCCGATTCTCGCGACAAACCGGTCAAGGGAATCGAGCAGAACCTGCTGTGACACAAACCGAGCGTACGGCAACGCGGTTTGAGGAACCTTTTTACCGTCTTTGGCGTCCTGAATCTGCTGGTCAGTGCGAAGCGTCGTCCAGTAAAGCAGAGCAGCATTGCAGGCTTGCGTACGTCCTAAAGAGCCGGACGCTCTGTTAATGCCGTAAAGGGGTCTGCCGATGTGGGCTGTGCTGTACGTATAGGAGAAGTCCGGCTTTTGCTGTTGCGTCAGCGAGGCGACAGCGCGGCTAACCAGGCTTTCCGGAACAGCGATTTTCCCTTCAGGAAGAATGTCTTTGTCGATTTTCAGCGCTGACACTTCGTAAAGGCTAACCAATCCCGCTGCCGTATTGAACGACATCGACACAAAAGTTGGACGCGTTGATGGGGAATCGTAATCGTAATACGCCCATCCGCCGTGAATGTTTTCGTATCGAACCAGTTTGGCAACCTGTTCCTGCATAAGGAGAACCAGCTGTTTTTGCAACTGTTTGTTACCAGCCTTTTCAGCGCGTTCGTACAGACGCGGCAAAGCAAACAGGGCGTAAATGTGTCCCCAGTTGTTAAGCGTCGTCTCATACGACGAACGGCGGAATTCCGGCAGAGTTTTTATAAGCCAGGCTTGCCCTTTTTCAATGGCGGGAGTAATTTTATCCCGAACGGATCTAGGGGCTTTATCTTCCCATTCGCACAGCGACGATATCGCAAGACCGGTAGTTCCCACAATATAGGAAATATGCGAGTCGGGCATCGGCGAGTAAATATTGAGCTTTTTGGTCCTCGTCGGCGCACCCCAGCAGCCGGACGGTCTTTGAGTTGTCAGAAGAAAGTTAATCGCCTTCTCGACGCAGACGTCAACGTCTTTTTTGTTGACGCTGGGCGTTTCTTTCAGCCGCGGCGTTTCTTCCGAAAACGGTTTCCAGGACTCTTCCAGCTTTTGAAGCTGCTCTTTTGTCAGCTTCTGCTTCTCTCGAGCAAACAGGGACGATCCAAATAAACAGGAAATTATTACAACCAAAACTGCGATATTGTTAAATCTCATAGGGTTAGTTTTTAGTGGTAAGTGGTTAGTGGTAAGTAGGAAGAGAGTTATACGCCAATTTCTCATTCCAAACGTTCCCAAGCTATACCTTGAAATATTTTTAATACTTTATATAATTATAATACACGATTTGAGATTTTCAAGGCGTCAACAGGATTTTTCCCTATTTTTTTAATAAACCCTATTTAAAACAATGAATACACAGCTTAAACCAGGCATCCACTGGGTTGGATACATCGATTGGTCGATTCGAGATTTCCATTCATACAACACCAAACGCGGGGCGACGTACAACTCGTACCTCATTCAGGACGAGAAAAACGTTCTGGTCGATACGGTTAAGTACCTCTACGCAGACAAGTTGCTGCAAAATGTCGCTGAACTTGTTCCGCTTGACAAGATCGACTACGTCGTTTGCAACCATGCGGAACCGGATCACGCCTCGGGAGTTGCGGACGTCATGAACGCCTGTCCGAATGCGACGCTGGTCTGCAACGCCAAGTGTCTGGATACGCTCCGGGCGTACATGGACGGCTCCAACTGGAAGACGCAAGTCGTTGCCAGCGGAGACGAACTGTCGATTGGCTCTCGAACGCTCAAGTTCATCTTCACCCCGATGGTTCATTGGCCGGAATCGATGTTTACCTACTGTCCGGAAGAGAAACTGCTCTTCTCGATGGACGCTTTCGGACAGCATCTGGCGACCAGCGAACGGTTTGACGACGAACTGCCGCTCGACCTGATTCTGGAAGAAGCCCGAACGTATTACGCCAACATCGTCATGCCGTACAGCGCTCAGGTGGCGAAGCTGCTCCCGTCCGCGGCGGCGCTGGATATCGACATGATCGCGCCGGCACACGGCGTCGTCTGGAGAAAGAACATTCCCGCCATTTTAGAGGCGTACACAGCCTGGGCGGCTCGTCAGACAAAGGCGAAAGTCATGATCGTTTACGATACCATGTGGCAATCAACCGCGATTATGGCAGACCAGATTTTCAAAGGCGCCTGTTCCGTTGACGGCGTTTCGGTGGAAAAGATGTTTATTCGCGCCTCCGATTTGACTCAGTTGGCGGACGCCTCCTTGGACTGCGCCGCGATGGCGGTCGGTTCGGCTACGCTTAATACCAAAATGATGCCCGCCATGGCAGCGGCGTTGAATTATCTGGGCGGTCTGAAACCGCCGGTAAAATTCGGCTTTGCGTTCGGCTCCTGCGGATGGGGCAAAGGAGCAATGGAAGAGATCGCTGAAATCCTTCCCAAGATGGGCTGGGAACTGGTCGCGCCGGGCGTGAAAAGCAAATTCCGCCCGACTCAGGAACAGCTCGACGCCTGCTTTGAAGCGGGGAAGCTGCTGGCGCAAAAGGCGTTGGAGTAAAAATCGATGAAAGGCGGTAATGAAGTGAGCGAAGCGGTGCGAAGCCGCACGGGCATTAGGACAAGGTTTTGCCTCCGAAAAAGCTGATTTCGGCGCTACCCACTTCCAATCAGGAACCGACCTTGTCGGCGGAATTACGCATTCGCCGTCAGGCGAACATAATAGCTGGTTCGTAGTTTTTGGTTTGCCTTCGGCAAACTGCGTAACTCCGCTCCTGTTAGTCGCTTCGTTACCGCCTTCCATTAACGCGCAACTCTCAAGTTAGAAAGGTGCAATCAGATGGGAAAGAAACGCTCTCCAAAACCGGAGTACGATCCAAACAAATTGCCGGTGTCAGACGATAAAGCGGAAACGCTGGTAATCAATCGTTCGTCGCGAGTGGTTCACATGCTTCAGCTTCTCAGTCTGGGGAGAGGTTACTCGGTTGAAGAATTGAGCGAAATCTACGACCTTGACCCAAGAAGCATTAAACGGGATCTGAAACTCATTTCTGAACAGCTTCACGTTGCTGTTACGTATAATCGGGCGACTAAAAAGTACGAGATTCTCGATACGCGATACGTCATGCCGTCCGTTGGATTGACGACGCTGGAGGCTGTTTGTCTGGTAATTCTTTGTCGGGAATTCGGAATGAAAAAGACGGTTCCCTTTTTTGAAGTCGTTCATTCCGCCGCGCTCAAGATTCAAAGCCATCTCAGCCCGGAAACCTGCGATTATATTGAGCAGACGTATCAAAACGTCGACATGACCGGCGCGCCGTTTAGCATGCAGGAGGACAAACGAGAATGTTACATGACTCTGCAGGACGCCAGCCGAACTCAATGCGTTATTGATCTTGAGTACAATTCTTATACGGAAGAGCAGACGATTAAAACGCTGTTTTATCCGTACGCCGTTGTGTTCAATCGTCATGGCTGGATGACCGTCGGATTTTCAACTTTCCATAACGAGATTCGCATGTTTAACGTGCTGAGAATTCTCAAGGCGCGCAAACTGAATCTGGGATTCAAACGACCCAAAGACTGGACGTATGAAAAATACCTTCGCAACGCATGGAACGTCATTCCGGAAAACGGACCTGACAGTCATGTCGTTGTAGACTTTACTTTCAAAGTTGGACGAAACGTCGAAGAAATCTACTGGCATAAAAACCAGGTTATGTACTGGATAAACGATCGCACACTGCGTTTCGAGACAATCGTCAGCGGGTTAAACGAGATTGCTTGGTGGATACTCGGCTACGGCGCAGAAGCAACCGTAGTCGAACCGAAAGAACTGCGTCACATTATTGCCGGGCACGTCAAACGGCTGGCTCAGACGTATCAAAATGAGCTCGGAAAATAGTAAAGAGCGCTAAGTGGTTAGTAGTTAGCGCTAAGGTTTTTAGCAGTGAGAATCGCTTTGCGTCCTAAGCGCTAAAAACTAACCACTAATTCCGAATTAGAAGTGCGGCGGCCAATAGGGGATGTCTGGACGAACCTTAAATGCGCTTTTAACAGGTTTTTCTTCAGCAGCGGGCGGGAGAATGTTGTTGTCCGTTGCGGGCGGTGGAAGAATATTGTTATTCGTTGCAAGCGTTGTTGTAGACGTTTGAGTTATAATAGGCGTTTGCGAGCTTTGAACGGGGAATTGTTCAACAACGGGCGACAGCTGTTGAGAGGAATAATTGTTCACGATAGCCGGCTGTTCGTTGTTTGTCGTTTTTGTGGTGTACTGAACAGTCTTTTCCGGTCTGGGCATTTCCTTTGGCATGTCAATGACGTTCCTTTGAGCCAGTCTGACCGAATCGTTTCTGGGAGCGGAAACAACTGCCGAAAGACGATATCTGTTGAGCAAATCGTGAATGGCAGGGTAAGAGCTGTAAAGAGCCTGATTCTCGCCAGGAACGTTAGCCAGCGTAACGCCGATTAAATAGCCGTCCTTGGAAAACAGACCGCCGCCGGAACGTCCCTGAACGGAAGCGCCAGAAGCATACATATTAGCAGGTCCGAGGCATTTGTTGATAGCTACGATTTGGCTGGGCTGAACCGTCGGGGCGCGTCCGTGATCGCAGCCCGCGCTGGCAACGGCGCTGCCTCGTTGAGCCTGATAGTTTAACGGGGCGACAGGAATAATCGCAACCGGTTCTTTAATTGGAATACAGATTAAACCCAAATCGCTTTCTTCGTCATGACAAATATATTTTGCTTCGATGTTTTGGCGGTACGATCCGCCAAACATGTCAACTTCAATTCTGCCGCCGTGTTCTTTGGCGAATTCCCGAAACAGGTGTCCACAGGTTAAAATCAGAGCGCGATCGTTGCGAGAATCAATAATTGTACCTGTCCCGTGGTCGCAGACAGAGGTTTTTACGCGAATGCGGACCGTTGACGCCAAAAGGCGTTCTGAAGCCAAAAGGTTGGTTGTTTTTGAATTGTTGACCGGAACGGGTTCGTTTTCGTTTTTGACTTTGATAACAGCGGGAATTGTTTGAGCGTTAGCGCTCGGAATTCCAGGATTATTCAACCTGGGAGCGTTTGATTGAGCAATCGCTCGTTTTCGCTGCATGGCGTAAGCATTGTTGATGCCGCTTTGACAAATCGCCGCCAGATTGTTGGCTGACGTAATTCCCTGGGTTTTGTAAAAAACGCGACCGTCTGAAATCATAATAAAACATGGAATATTGGTAACTCCATATTGCTGAGCCAAAGCGGTCTGTTCATCGACGTTAATGCTGCGAACGGGATAGCCAGCCCGTTTGACCTGTTCAATAACCGGTCTCATAGCGCGGCAGGGCGGGCAATGTGTGCCGTAAAAGTCCAAAAGAACCGTGTTGGCAGGCGGAATAGCGTTTTCAGAGCGACTTTCAGTTGAAAAACAAAATAAAACGGCAACAACGGTCAGAACCGTCAGCGATCGCAAAAAAAAGACGTTATGCTTCGTCATGAATACACTCTCCATCATGAGAACGTCTCAAAAAAGGGAAAGCCGGCTTCCTGCCAGACATTTCAAACGGGACGCTCTCAACAAAATCGAAATCCTTTTCTTATCCGTCAAGCGAACGTTTTCAATCCATTGAAAATGATTCCGTACTATTGCAATTTTTTCAACTTTGTGCAAGAACAATTTTCAGACTTTTTCAGAAATTTTTTTAGAATTATCCTTTCTGAAAACCAAAATAGATAAACCGGTTAAAATAGAGGGATTTAGTCAATCGGTGAAGTCCCGATTTTGCATTGAGAATATCGTTTTTTCTCAGGAATCGGGGAACATTCAGGAAAATTTTATAAAAAAATGATGAACCCTATTTGATTTTTTTCGTCTAGTAAGTATAATGAATATATATAGTAGAAAGCAAAATTGAATGGCTCTATACGGAAACCAAGCCATATATTTTGCGAATCGCTGACTCCTAAACAGTAACTGATAACTCCCTTTTCAATATTTTGGAACGTATTATGAAAAAATCCGTCATTCATAGAGGCTTTACTCTTGTAGAATTGTTGGTCGTCATGACAATTATCGCAATTCTGATTGCTTTGACATTGCCGGCTCTTAACGCAGCGCTGGAAGTGGCTCGAAGAAACACATGCGCCAATAACCTAACGCAGATTTCTCGCGCCATGACGCAGCATGTTACGGAACAGGGCTTCTTCCCGTCAGGCGGCTGGGGATACTGGTGGGTTGGCGAACCGGACTGCGGCTACGGCTCTCAGCAGCCCGGCGGCTGGCTTTTCAGCATTCTCGACTATCTGGAACAAAGCAACGTCCGCAACCAGGGCTTGGGATTGGACGGTCAACCTCGCGCCGACGCTATTCGAGACAGAATGAAAAACCCGATTCCGATTATCAACTGCCCAACGCGCCGAACCAGAAATGTTTACCCCACCAAAGACGCTGATAAAGATAAATACATGACCCAGGCAAGCGATCATTCCTTTGTCAACCTGAAGGGTCAAAATTCATCATCCATTCAGTATGTTAAACAGGTTCTAGAATGCATCAAAGGCGACTACGCCACCAACGCCGGCACTTTTGGACACGATATCGCTGGAAGCGGATTGCCTGCAATGGTTAACGCTCACTCATATAAGTACAAGGAAGGCTATACGCTGCGAGACTACTCCATGAAATATGTAACTGACAGCACCGATAAAACTGGCGGACTCAACGGCATCAGCTTTTTGTTCAGCGAGGTTACGCCAGACGAAGTGGAAGACGGATTGGCAAACACGTATATGGTAGGCGAAAAATACCTCAACACAGCCAAATACATTGTTGACAACAACGACAGCAACGCAGACAACGAATCTGCCTACGATGGCGCAGACAATGACAACCAGCGCATTTGTTCCGGCGGTCCTGGACAGGACAGAAAAGACGTTGACTGGACTGAACCGTTTGGTTCCGCGCATAAATATTCATTCAACATGGCGTTTTGCGACGGTTCTGTCAGACGCGTTAATTACAACATCAACACAGACATTCACAGAAATCTTTGCAACCGCCGCGACGGCAACAAGATTGAAGATTGGTCTGCTATCAGCGACTAGTTGACATAATCGCTTCAATATGTTTACGTCTTGAAGCAAGACAATCAATTTAATCTTTATCCAGATCGGGAGCGTCTGTTCCCGATTTGTTATTTTAAATTCTGTTTAGACGCATCAGCTTTGATACAGATTCTCGTAAGCGGAAACCATCGTTTCCAGATCGAACTTTTGATGAATCGTTTCCTGTGCGTTGGAGACGATTTTTTCTTTTAGTCCCGGAATTTCCAATAGATGCGTCGACCAACGGGCGAATCCGGGAATGTCGTTGGGATCAACCAGAAAACCGTTTTCTTCGTGCGTTATGAATTCTTCAACGGCGGGAATGTGAGCGCTGACCGTCGGGACGCCTAACGCCATGGCTTCCAAAACGGCGTTGGGCTGTCCTTCGTACAAACTGGTCAACCAGAGAACGTCAGCGGCGCGAAGAATCCGGGGAACGTCGCTGCGGGCGCCGAGGAAATGAACGTATTCTTCCGATTGGTACAGCTGCCGATAGCGCATGAGCCGGTTCCTTTGCGGACCGTCGCCGATAATCAGCAGATGGGCGTCCGGGTGCATGCGGCGCATGACGTCCATTGACCAAATCGCCCATTTGAGCCGCTTTTGATGCCACAGCCGGGCGACGCAGACGATTACATACGCGGTCGGCTTTAGCCCGAATTCGCTCAGGATGTCCGCCCGGGATTCTCGCCCAGACTGGTCGATGAGTTTGTTGACGTCTACGCCGTTGGGAATGAAGACGTACCCGTTCTTCTCGAACGATTTCGTATTGGTTGTAACAGCTGTCGAAAACCGATTGAGAATGGAATCGATAAGCTCAAAGGGTTTCGATTTCCACGGATTGAGACAGCGTTCGTTCCCGTAAATTTTGGGGACGCCGCAGAGTTTCGCCGCCGATCTGCCGTAACAGTTTGGCGCGAAAAGCCACGTGTGCGCTACGTCCGGACGGATGTCTGAAATAACGTCGCAAAGCCGAATAAACGCCAACGGGTCGATTTTAAAACGTTTCCCAATGCAATAGACCTTCACACCGCCGTCGAGAAGTTCGTCCGACAGCGGTTTGGAATGAGCAGGCGCGTTGGAGTTGTTTTCCAGCTTGATCTGGTTTAGCAGCGCAACGTGGACGTCGTGTCCGCGCCGCGCCAATCCCAAAGACAGATTGACGCATTGCCGTTCCGCTCCCCCGCGAGCCATGTTGGGAATAATCTGAAGAATCTTCATCGTTTGCGTTTGCCGTTGAATGCGGCAAAAAGGCGATTACGCCAGTTCTTCCAATTTTGAAATCAGTTTGTTTTTGGATTGCATTCCGGCTAAACGTTCCTGAACTTCACCGCCTTTGAAAAACAGAATGGCAGGAACGCTGGAAATGCCGTATTTGGCGGCAAGCGTCTGGGCGTCGTCAACGTTGAGCTTGCAGACTTTAACGCCAGCGCGCTGTTCGTCGGCAATCTGTTCGACAACCGGAATGAGCATGCGGCACGGTCCGCACCAGGTCGCCCAGAAGTCTACCATGACGAGGTCTTGCGATTCCAAAACTTCGGACGCGAAATTCTGTTCGTTCAGTTCTGTAATGTTTTCGGACATGAGAATAATTCCTTTTCTCGGGGATAAAATGTGTAGGAAACCGCTGCCCGCTCAACGGCGAACCGCCTAAACTGACAGCGAATAATTATCATTTATAATTATACGGCTAGAGAAAACCCTGTCAAGCCCCGCAGGCGGGGAGGCGCCGAGGCAATAGGCAGTAGGCAGTAGGCAATAGTTTTTAACTTCTCCTTCGGCGAATTACTACTCCCTATTTCCCACTCCCTACTCCCTATTCCCTACTTGCATTTTATCTCCGTTTTCGCTATAATCCACAGTAGAACAGTTCATTAAACGTTAGCCAATTTTACAAGACCATGTATATATTAGCGTTAGATCAGGGCACGACCAGTTCGCGCGCCATTGTTTTCGATTCCTGCGGGAAGATTGTTTCCTCCGCTCAGAAGGAGTTCACGCAGTATTTTCCGCAGCCGGGCTGGGTGGAACACGACCCGATGGAGATTTGGGAGAGTCAGCTGGAAACCGCGAAGCTGGCGTTGGAACGGGGAAACGTCAAGCCGACCGACGAACTGGCGATTGGAATTGCCAATCAGCGGGAGACGACTATCGTTTGGGACGCGGCGACCGGCAAGCCGATCTGTCCTGCGATCGTCTGGCAGGATCGTCGAACAAGCGACCTGTGTAATAAGATTCGTCAGGACGGCGCGGCGGAAATGATCCGTCAGAAAACCGGGCTGATTCTCGACGCCTATTTTTCCGCCTCGAAGATACGCTGGATTCTGGACAACGTCCCCGGCGCTCGCGATCGCGCCAATCGGGGCGAACTGCGATTCGGAACCGTCGACTCGTGGCTGATCTGGAATCTGACCGGTGGGCGAAAGCATGTAACAGACGTCTCGAATGCGTCTCGAACCTTGCTGTTTAATATCCATACGCTTAACTGGGACGACGAACTGTTACAGCTCTTTGACGTTCCCGCGTCAATGCTGCCGGAAGTCTGCGATTCGTCTGGAGAACTGGGCATTGTGCAGAACTCTCAAATTCCGTTTTCCGCCCCGATATGCGGCGACGCCGGCGACCAGCAGGCAGCTCTGTTCGGTCAGCTGTGCCTCAAGCCGGGCATGGTCAAAACGACCTACGGTACCGGTTGCTTTTTAATGGTCAATACAGGCGACGAGATTGTTCGGTCGGCGTCTAACCTGCTGACCACTGTCGCGTGGCGAAGAAACGGAAAAGTCTGTTACGCGCTGGAAGGGAGCGTCTTTGTCGGCGGCGCAGCTGTACAGTGGATTCGCGACGGCTTGAAGCTGGAATCCGTCAGGACGTCGGCGGATATTGAGCCGCTGGCGGCAACCGTTCCGGATACCGGCGGGGTTTACTTCGTCCCGGCGTTGACAGGGCTGGGCGCTCCGTGGTGGAACCCCAACGCCCGCGGCGGAATTCTGGGTATAACCCGAGGCACGACGACGGCGCACATCGCCCGCGCCGCTTTGGAGGGGATCGCGTTTCAGGTCAACGATTTAACGGAGGCGATAGAATCTGACTTAACCGCCTTGGGTATGACAATCGATCAAATGCGCGTTGACGGCGGCGCGACGGCGGACGATCTGCTGATGCAATTTCAAGCTGACCTGTACGGGAAAGAAATCGTCCGTCCAGCGGTTTTGGAATCGACCGCATGCGGAGCCGCCTATTTGGCGGGCTTGGGCGCCGGCGCGTGGAGTTCTGAAGAAGAACTCGCTCAAAACTGGACGGCGCAAAGGGTGTTCAAACCGCAAATGAACCCGGACGAGGCGAAACGGAGAATTCAGCAATGGAAAAAAGCCGTCCGCCGATGTCTGGACTGGGAGGAGAATAATTCGTAATGCGTAATGCGAAATGTGAAATTATTTTCTCTTAACCTCTTGAAAAATTATTTGTTTTGATGTAAAATAGAGGCAATAGGCAGTAGGCAGTAGGCAATAGGGCGCAAGCGCTTCAAAAAATCCTCTCGCAACTCGCTACTCGCAACTTACAACTTACTACTATTATCATTGTTAACTAACCAATAACTCCCAACTATGGAAAAACGCTGTTTAAAATGCGGCAAAATGTTTGAGATTCCCGAAGACGGGGAAACGAATCGTATTGCCTGTCCAAACTGCGGTTGTCAATTTAAAATCGTTGGCGGAACGCTAATCCGAGAAAAGCAGAGCGTCGACCTCGGCATGCCAGAAGAAAACATTGAAAAGCGGAAGTACGCCCCGATAACCGACAAAAATAACGGCGAATTTGTTGACGACCCGCCCAGCGATGAGCAAACCAAGCCCAGTTCCGGACTTTGGGGCGCGATAAAACGACTGTTTGGAAATTAGTAATAAATATGAAAGGCGGTAACGAAGTTTCTGTAATGAAGTCAAGTAGGTGAATAAGAAAAATTTTGATAATAATCAAAAAGTTTCTTACGTGTTTTGGCTTGTTGAACTAAGCATAAAGCATATTTCCCTAGTCTGCGAATCGGAAGCTGTTCATCGGCAGCTT
>JAFSMW010000089.1 GCA_017447745.1 Thermoguttaceae bacterium | reverse complement strand
TGTTTCTCCTGTGTAAGGAACTGTATAATTGGGACTATTTTTATACGACAATATTGCGCTCGACGTTCTTGCTAAATCAAAAAAAGTGGAGATAAATCTCCACTTTTATTTAATGAATGTTTATTAGAAAATAGAAACTAGTTAGTAACGTACGACTTGTGTCGATTATTTCAGATTGTTATTTAAAGGAATCATTTAGAACTTATAACAACTCGAAAATGATTGGCGCTGTCGTTTATATAAATGTTTTCTTAAACCGTGCTGTTACATGTATGTTTTTCAGCAGGATTAATCGTCGACGTAATTAATTTTAATTATCAGCGACGATTGGTCTTTGTCCCCGGGTTTTCCTTTACGCAGGATGGATCTTGACAGCACAACGGTCTCCCTTTTTTAATCGCACGTTTCCGATTATTTTTGGGGAAAAGGATTAAACTCCTCGACATGACATAACAATCCGTTTTAACCCGGGATAACTCCTAACCTCAATTTTTAGGGTAGACAATTATGGAAGATGACAAACTATTGTCTGAAAATGACATTTGCTTTCATCTGAACGCATTAAAAAAGTTGGCGCTCGCCGATGGCGTTTACCATGATAGCGAAAAGCGGTTTATTGACCAGATTACACAGATGTATTGTTCTTCTTATCCGGATCTGGATTTTGAAGCGCTGCAAGAACGAGAGCTTTCTGAAGAAGAGTATGCTCAAGGTCTGGAAAAACTCAAGCAAAACATCCTTTTGTCAAAACTGTTTTTGAAAGATTTGATTTCGCTCGGTCATGTGGATGGACATTATTCCGATCCGGAACGAAAACGGGTTCGTGAAATGGCAACTCAGTTGAACATTTCGGAAGATTCTATCCAACTCCTGGAACAGGCGGTTGACAGCGTTATCAAAGCAAGCGTTTTAATGAATCAGGCGATTTTTTCCTGATTGACAATTCAAGGAAACGAACATGCAGAACATCAGAGCATTTTTGCTGGACGTCGAAGGAAACATTTACAAAACGTTGTTTTCTACGGCTCCTGTATTGTTCAACAATTCTTCAAGTCGCGATAACACGCGGCTCGACGATGAACTGGAACGCGTTTTTGCTGAACATAATCAAAACAACGCATACGCAGGCAATGAATTTGCTTCTTATCCGTATGAGATGTTTTTGAATACCGTTAATGGATTAGGCATTCAAGCGTTCCGTGGACTTGCCAGACGCGAAACCTGTACGCTCGAAGAATTGACAAGATCATACGAAAACGGTCTGTTATCAGCTTGCGAGTACTGGGCAATTATTGGAATTCTTTATTTGATCGTTGCCCGTGAAGGTTCCAGCAATCTGATTCCATCACTTCAAACGGCGCACAAAGCGTCAGAGGCCGTTCATAACGCTTTTTACTCCCTGGCAACAGAGGAGCAATGGAATTACTCGATCAATAATTCAGAACTTTTCATTGAAGAGCGTTTCTGTCAAAAATTGGAAGAGTTGATGACCAAGCTGCTTAGGAAATCTCTTTCCAAAATTGAAACTCTTGACGGTCTTGTTGCCAGCGCCTATCAGCATCCTGCCGATCGTATGATCTTAAACCGCTTGGCTGCAATGCCGCTTGTGGGGACAGCATGCGCACAGCTGATCAATCTTTGTAAGCGCTCTTCAGAAATATGCCTTTTGGCAAACAGTCAACGCGTAACGCCCAGCTCGCACCCAAGACTGTACAAACTGTTCTGGACTGCTGTTCAAATTCTTCAGCTGCCAACAATTCCGGAGCTGTATATTGATTCCGACATGGATATGGAGCTAAACGCTTTTACAACCGGAAGCGACGACAAAGCTATTATCGTTTTGTCGCCTCGGATTGTATATCAGTTTGACGAGCGCGAACAGCTTCAAATTATCGGGCACGAAATGGGGCATATTCAGTGCGGGCATGTTAAATATCATCTTCTTGCTCAGTGCTTATGCAACGCCTCAGCTTTTGTTCCGATATTGGGTCCAATTATTCAAGGATTGTCCGGTATTACCATTAAACCTTTATTGGCTTTATGGAGTCGATACAGCGAGTTGTCTGCCGACAGAGCAGGGTTGCTGTGTTGTCAAAATCGAGAAGCGGCTCTGAGAACCTGCGTCAAGTTGGCAGGGCAACCGTGGGATCAATATAATGCAATTCGAACCCGGACTTTGGTTGATCAAACGATACTGTTTGACCAATTAACCCAGAAAGTCGGCATTGATCAACTTTTCGCTTTTCAACAGGTTTTCTTTGCAAGCCATCCGTTTACTATTTATCGCGCTTCAGAGCTGCTTAAATGGATTGCCAATGGCGAATACGACGAGCTGGTGAACAATGATCGCAACGGTCGATCCGCTCTTGCAGAAAGAGCAAAACTGGACGCCAACATGCAGAATTTGTATCGCTATGCAGAGAGAGCGTTGATTGAATGGCATTTGGAAAATTACCCCAGCGCTCGCCGTAAACCGATTGCTCGAGAAGTCCGCAAGGTTTTATATGAGTGTCGTCAAGCCGATGCCGAACCCGTATCGTACCTGTTTGAAGCGTCTTTGAACGTTCACAAAATCGGCGTTGACGCCTTTGAATATCATCTTGTTTTCAAGACCATTTTTAACGGAAAACCCTCCCAATTCGACGCAAAACTGAATGTTCAGGAAACGGATCGGGATTCTGTTCCAGAGAGCATTCGAAATCAAATGTTGAAAAACAATACCAATGTCGTTGAAATGTGCTTGTTCAGAGCATAGTTCCAGTATTGAAAGGACAGAAAATGCACCTTTATATTCCAAACTTAATAACGCTTGCCGACGCGGTCGCCAAAAACGTTTCAGAAAAAGCCTCCGACGTCGCCAAAAAAGCAGAAGAGGCTGCAACGATTTGGAGCCAAATCGCGCAGTTTTATAACGCTCATTCATTTTCCATTAATACGTCAATTTGCGTTGCGATCGTAATTATTGCGGCATTTCCGATTATTCGTTCAATTCAACGAAAACAACGGCTTGCTTATCTCGACCAGATTGCAGACAGTTTGGCTAAATGGCTTGCCAGCGAATGTGCGTGGACGGCAGAAGAAATCAAACCGGAGTTTCTTTTGCTGCTCAATGGAAAGACGTCGCCCAGGCTCTCAGACGACATTGTTCAATTGACTTCTGAATTCACAAAGATCAATGCCGGACAGTGCACAAGAACGGTGAGCGTCATTTATAAAAAGGATGAAAAATTCCTTAAAACTTCAATCACTTCAACATTGGATTGGGAAGACGTTCCAAGCGACATTCGCGAAGCATTCATTATGAAGAATTGCAAAACAGTCGTTTATGACTTTTCCAAGCAATCCATTACAGAAACAGAATAGCGATGTTAGACGTTTTAATTAAAGGCGCTCTGGTACTGGCTATAGGCGTAGGCGTTGCCATTGCGGTTGGTTACGCCTTTGACGCATGGAGAAATTCATATCGCGATAAAGTTACAGACTGGCTCCATTCGCATTGCAAAAACACACGAGTTCGGAGAGTTTTGCTTAAAGCGGTGTGTTTCTTTGACACCTATGTTGCAGGAACCGTTAACAGAATGGTCAGATGGGTTATCAAGGTTCAAAATCAGGATGGAACCCAACAAACAATTAAAACCGAAGAAGTTTCGATAGACGTTGCCAAAGGCGCAGGTTGCATTGTTAATGACAACCAGCTGGACAAAAATGACAAAACCTTGTTTGATGACGAGGAAACGGCGGCAATGCTTGGCATTCGTTAAACTTCAATTCAATTCATTTTTAATTCAAATCAATCGTTTTTATCTTATAACAAAATGGGAATTCCGTGGAATCCAGACAATAACGGCTATGCCAATGTTTCAAGGATGAATTCACCCTTAAAATCTTCAGCGGATGCGCGTCCTAAAACCTCAAGTGCAGAGTCGCAGCCGCAGAACGCATCGTCTAACAGCAAGAAGGATGGGAACAGGTCTGAAATTACGTTTTCAGCCAGAAAGCCGATTTATCGCTTGTCTGATATTGTCCTTGCCAATCAGGTTAAACAACAAATAAGAATTCTTATTAGTCGAATTCGAAATCACAAACTGTTATATGAAACATGGGGATTAAAAAGAATTGATCCTCAGGGAACTCATATTGCAGTGAATTTTTACGGTCCTCCTGGAACCGGAAAAACCATGTGTGCAGAAGGTTTGGCGTCTGAATTGCAAAAAGATTTAATCGAAGTGAGCTATGCCGAGATTGAATCCAAATACGTTGGCGATACAGGCAAAAACATTCGGAACGCGTTTCAAAGAGCAAAAGAATGCGACGCAGTTTTGTTTTTTGACGAAGCAGACGCCATTTTGGGTTCGCGTATGGAAAACGTGACCCAGGCGGCGGATCACGCTGTCGACGTCGCTCGCGCTGTTATGCTCAAAGAGCTGGACAGCTTCGATGGAATTGTCGTCTTTGCCACCAACAAATTTGAAAAGTTTGACAGAGCGTTTATTAGACGAATTCTTCAGCATATTGAAGTTCCCTTGCCTGATGAAGAGTCGCGTTTGAAACTCTGGCAGACGCTTTTTGTATCTGACGTTCCCGGACGCGATACGCTCGATTGGCAGCAGCTGGCTAAAGGATCGGAGGGCATGTCTGGCGGAGACATTAAAAACTGCGTTATATTGGCATGTTCCGAAGCCGCCATGGATCCGCAAGACCGAATCGCTTTTGCGGCGGAAGCGGGAGAGCAAATCGAAGAATCCCAAAATCCTGAAAAAGCTGTCAATCAGGAAATCTGTCTTCGCTCGCTGAGAAAAGTCCAAAGGGATATTTTGGCGTCGCGCGGCAATAAATCAACCGTTGTAACTCAAACTCTGACAAGAGAAGAATACGAGCAGGAGGTTAAAAAATGTTAACATTTGCGATTTTGGCGGGGCTGGGAGCGCTTGTATACTTTTGGAATTATATCGTTGACTTTTTCCAAACCGTAATCATCCCATGGTTTCGCGACGTTTTTGGCGATATTGCTGCAAACATTCTGGCTTCGGTTGTTTCATTTTGCGATAAAGTCATTTCGTGGACTCGTCAACAGATTAAGCGCGCCTGGAAGTGGTTCCATGAAAGAGTCTTGGGTATGAAGACAGAATACAAAAAAGTCTCGTCAACTCAAGTTGAAGGAAAAACAACAACATACACTTCTACACAAGACGGTAAAGTTATCAGAACCATCAAGACTGAACAATTGGAGTGGGAAGACGTACCTGCCAATATTCGCGAACAGTATATTGCCAATAACAGGAAATCATTTACTGTTGACGACAAAAACGTTTTGGAAGGTAAATTCATCGAACAGGTCAAAGATTCGGAAAACATGTCCGATCAGCAGGTGGCAGATTTGTTGGAGATTCAAATCGCATAACGCTTGATCCGCTTTAACGATTATTGTTTCATAATCAGGGATTTAAAGAGATTTAAAATGCTATTTATGATTATTACTGGCGTGGCGTTACTGTTCTTCTGGGACAGGATTTATGCTTTTCTCGTGACGAATGTCGTTCCATGGTTCCAGGAAACATTTGGCAGCGTTGGAGCCTCCATTTTAAAACAGTTTCTGTCTTTCGTTGGTCAGACGATCCATTGGACTCGTCAGCAAATCAGAACCGGGTGGCATTGGTTCCAGTCCAAATTTTTGGGTATTAACTCAAATTATGTACGCGCCAATCCCAATGAATACACTTGTACAACTATAACGTACGTGAACAACGAAAATGGGGCTCATCCGGTAACTGCGTACCTGAGCAATAAAAGGTATTGAAAAAGCATGGGATTCTCTCTATAATATAAAAAAAAACAACAAGTCCATATAGAAAGGAACCCCATGACTAGAAATATT
>JAFSMW010000088.1 GCA_017447745.1 Thermoguttaceae bacterium | reverse complement strand
CAGCACATTTCTGATTCGTTGCATTGCAACTATCTTGAAATTGTATCGTAGATTATCAAGCTCGCGCCTGATAAACTACAGATGCCTATCTACCTAACCAAATTTTCAATGAACATTTTTGCCGTCGAATAGGCGTTTGCCGTTCATTCGACTGACAAGGGGGAAGTATACCACAAAAAGAATTTAGGTCAATGGGGCGCCGGGGAAATTTTAAGAAAATTTTAAAAAATTTTTGGTTGAGTCCGAATCGCGGGCGTTTCGCCCGCCAACGCCACTCCGTCCCTCGCTGCCGTACGGCGTACCCGGCTCGCGGCAGTCCCCTGCCGCACAACCGCGTTAGCGGTTCTGTTGCGGGCGACACGCCCGCGAACCAACGAGGCTGACGGGCTTTCCGCGTTCTCGAGATTTTTGGAGGCTTCCGCTTTTCCTTGACGGCAAAGCCGTCAAGTTGTAGCCCGGGGACGGGCAACATCCAGAGGAGGGTTTCCGCTTACGTCGTTTTGGAATACACGCTTCCCGGCGGTTTTTGTTGCGGCAGGGGACTGCCGCGATCCGGTTGTTCTGACGGGCTGTCCACGTTCAGAAGATTTCTGGAGACTTCCGCCGCAAAGCGGTCATCACGAGTGGCGCCGCTTGTTTTTACGTGAAAATCTATATAATAACCATCAGAAAGGAGATTGCCATGAAACTTGCTTCCTATTATATTAATGACAGAATCAGTTACGGCGTAGTCGTTCAAAAGGACGGTATAACGTTCGCGGCTGACCTGCCCTCCGCAGACGCGGCATTTCCAGAGACGATTGAACGTTTTCTCGCGCTGGGCGAGGACGGAATTGCAAAAGCGCAGGAACTCGTTGACCGCATTGCGCCCTGCTCTCTTATTCCTCTGGACGCATACGGTCCCGCGCCGGTCTGTCCGAACGCGGAAAAGATTCTCTGCGTTGGGTTGAACTACGCTGACCACGTCAAAGAATGCGAAAATTGGGAGATGCCCAAGCGTCCCGTTATTTTCAACAAAGCGCTCAACGCTCTGACGGCGCACAAAGCCGAGGTCGCCATTCCTGTTACAACGTCTCAGCCGGACTTTGAAGCGGAACTGGTCGTCGTTATCGGGAAAGAGGCAAAGCGTCTTTCGGAATCGCAGGCGATGGACTGCGTCGCCGGCTATTGCTGCGGAAACGACCTGACGGCGCGCGACTGGCAGATGGGCTGCCCGGGCAAACAATGGTTTTTAGGGAAATCATTTGACTCGTTCGCTCCCGTCGGTCCGTGGATTGTTACAAAAGACGAAATCCCCGACCCGCAGTCGCTGGCGATTCGATCCATTCTCAACGGACAAGTCATGCAGGACTCGAATACGAAGAACTTCATCTTTTCCGTTCCGCAGATTATTTCGCACATCAGCCAGGGAATTACGCTCAAGCCGGGCGACCTGATTTTCACCGGTTCGCCTCCCGGAATCGGCTACAGCAGAAACCCGCCCGTCTTTCTTAGTGACGGCGATGTCATTGAGATTGAAATTGAAGGCGTCGGAACGCTGTCGAACCGAATCGTTCGCGTCTGAAAGACTGCCGCGCCAGACTGTTACACGTCTGTGAAAAATTTCATAAAAAATTTCGATTTTGTACGAACTGAATTGCGGTTCAGTTCGTACTAACGAAAAACATTAATACCTCTGCGAAGTTTTTGGGCTTGTAATTGTTTGTTACAAGTCGTTTCTTTGTTTACTCAACGCGCTGTCCAACAGAGAAAGGAGATTGTCATGGGTTTAGACGCTTACGTACCGTGCAACTGCTATCGAGAAGGAAAAACCAAAACGCCGCCGCCAATTCAGGAAGAATTATACATGGACGAAGACGGTTTTTTACGTCCCGTTCGCTATCGCGGCATTCCATACGACGAGCTAAAGGACGATGAAGAATTTCAGAAAATATACGACGATCTTTATGATTGGCAAACGAATGCTTGCGAACACAAAGACGGTGAGTATGCAAGCGAACGCGTTGGCAACTGGTCAACAGCTCGATATTTTACGTGGGTAGTGCGTCAATTCCCTGAAGGGTCGTTTCCTTTATTAATTGATTTACTTCCTGGCAGTAATGGAGGGTCTGTTCCCGCAAAAGACGCGCCTGAAATACTGCGCGAGCTGGCAGAACTTCAAAAACGGCTTCTTGAAATCAAAGGATTCTTTTTGGTTGACGGAATGAAAGATCAGGTTTTATATGACGGTTCCGATTATTTGGATGGGAATTTTGCATGGATTGACAAACAGATTCTTGGTTTTGACAAAGATGGTCTGTACGTATTGGACAGAGAAACTGAAGAACTGCTTTTCAAGGCAAAGGAAGTCATGGAAACCGTTGAAACAGACGAGGACGGTACAAAGCATACGCTCTGGACTGACGTTTCCGATTTAGAAAACAAGATTGTTGTCAATCACAATCCGATTTCCGAACTGGAGGACGGAGTAGTCGGCTATTTGAAAGTTGAAATCCGCCCGATGTCCGTGGACGACGTTTATGCCATCGAACCGCTGGAACGTTTGTTCAAAGCCTCAATCGAAACCGGCAACCCGGTCTTTTGGTCGTAAATAAACCAGATTGAATTCACACGAGTTTTTCTTGTATGAGTTTAAAATGAACGCTGAAACCGTGAACATCTCACAGAGTTCACGGATGGGCGGAGAATGTTGGGCTGTCGACAACTACGTTGTCAGCGCCACTATTCCCGCCCGTTTTTTATATAAGCGAACATTATAAAGAACGTCTTTTTCCGAACAAGAGCGGCGCCACGTCGTCTTGCTAAACAGAGTTTGTCTCCGGGGCTTTGTTCCATTGGCAGGCGAGGACGCCTGCGGTCGACGCGGACGTCGACCCTCCGAAGTCCCCCCTGTTCATTTTAAAAAAATTCTAGTATAATAGAACGCAGAAAATAGAGTAATCGTTTTTTGTTCAAACCAACAGGAGAAATAACATGAAATCGTTTTCAGGACAAGCGCTGGCTCTTACGGCGGCGCTGTTGTGCATTTGCGGGATTGCTGCGGCTCAGGACGCCCCGGAGTCCCCTGCTCCGCTGGGCGACGTCTTGCGTGCCCCATCGTATCCGCTGGTCGTACACGACCCGCTGTTTAGCATCTGGAGTTCCACCGATAATCCCGGCGACGCCTATACAAAGCACTGGGCGGGTCAGGTTTCCTGCATTACCGTCATGGCAAACGTCGACGGCAAATCGTACATGCTCATGGGCAAAGCTCCGAAAGAACTCGAAGAAGGAGAAACGAAAACCGAAGTCGCTATTCTCAAGCCGGAATCCATTCGCGTTTGGGCGACCAATACGGTTTACACGTACAAGGCGGACGGCGTCGAGATTGTCATGCGGTTTCTCTCCCCCATCCTGCCGGACGATTTAATGATTCTCTCCCGCCCTGTTACGTATTTGACCTGGACAGTCAAAGCGACAGACGGCAACAAGCACGCTGTTCAGATTTACTACGACAGCACGGCGGAACTGGCGGTTCGAGACGTCAATCAGAAAGTCGCCTGGTCGCGACCGGCAGCCGAATCCATGACGGTTATGAAGTTCTGGAATGTCGAACAGCCGATTCTGGAAACCGCCGGCGACCGTCACAAGATTGACTGGGGTTACCAGTTCGTCGCTGTTCCGAATCAGCCGGACGTCCAAACGGTTTTCGCCGCTGACGACGTTTCACGATTGCAGTTCTATCAAACCGGGACAATTCCCGCCAAAGACGACAAGAAGTTTCCTCGTCAGGCGAACGACCGATGGCCCATGATCGTCGTCCGGTTCAGTCTGAACGAAGTCGCCGACCAGCCGATTGAACGTCGGCTGATGATCGCCTACGACGACGAGTACAGCGTCAATTACCTAGGTATGAAACTGCGTCCGTACTGGCGCAAAGACGGCGCGGAAATCATGTCGGTTTTGAACCTGGCAGACCAGCAGTACGCGGAGCTTGTAAAGCGCTCGCTCGACTTTGACGCTCAGCTGTACGCAGACGCGGCGAAAGTCGGCGGCGACAAGTACGCTCAGCTGCTTTCCATGACGTATCGTCAGGCGATTGGCGCGCACAAGCTGGTCGTGATGCCCAACGGAACGCCCCTGTTCCTTTCCAAAGAAAACGGCAGCGGCGGGTTTATCGGCACCGTAGACGTTTTGTATCCAACCACGCCCGTTTTGGCTCTGTTTAACGTCGAACTGCTCAAAGGCACCGTTACGCCCATTTTCGAGTACGTCAAAACCGGTCGCTGGAAGTTCCCCTTCGCGCCGCACGACCTCGGGCGTTACCCCCTGGCGTTAGGTCAGCTTTACGGCGGAGGCGAAAAGACGGAAGTGAATCAAATGCCCGTCGAGGAGTCCGGAAACATGATTATCACAACCGCTCTGATTTGTCACATTGAAGGGTCGGCGGAATACGCAGCTCGATACTGGGATATGCTTTCCCAATGGGCGGCGTTCCTCAAAGAAAAGGGGTTCGACCCGGAAAACCAGCTCTGTACAGACGACTTCGCCGGGCATCTGGCTCACAACGTCAACCTGTCCGCCAAGGCGATTGTCGCTCTTGCCTGTTACGCCCGCCTGTGCGAAATGCGCGGGTTTACAAACGACGCTGAAGAATATCGCGCTATCGCAGAAAAGTTTGTCGACCAGTGGATAAAAGCCGCTGACGACGGCGACCATTTCCGCTTGGCGTTCGACAAGCCCGGCACGTGGAGCATGAAATACAATATCGTCTGGGACAAGATTCTTGGGCTCAACCTGTTCCCGAAATCCGTCATGGAAAAGGAAATCGCGTACTACAAAGCTCATCAGATTCGCCCCTACGGCTTGCCTCTGGACAACCGTTCAGACTACACGAAAATGGACTGGGAAGTCTGGACAGCGACGATGGCAGACAATCAGGCGGATTTCGACGCGATTATGACGCCCATCTATCAGTTTATCGACAAGACGCCAGACCGTATTCCCATGACGGACTGGTATTACTGCTCGAACGCGAAGTTCCGAGGATTTATCGCCCGCTCGGTAATTGGCGGCGTGTTTATTAAAATGCTCGAAGATAAAGACGTTTGGGAGAAATGGTCCAGCCGCGGCGGCAAATAGCGCCCGGCAGCAGAGTAACAGAAGTTAAACGTAGCCCACACCTTTAGGTGTGGGACTACAATAACATAAAATAAATGAATATTACGCGCGAATTCCAATTCACTCTCAGTCCCATCTTCCTTTGGAAGATGGGACTGAGAGTGAATTGGAGGTGAAGCGTTTGGGAGAAGATCGCTAATCAAATCCCCCAGATAAATCTGGGGGCTACGATTTATGAATTGTTTTTTATTTCCCACGTCTAAAGACGTGGGGATAAGAACAGAGTTCTCCTTTTTCATGCAACCCAAATTTGGACGGATTTTCAAAAGGGAATCTGGCTATGAACGACGACCGGTTTACGTCTTTTACCTATGAAGAAATGAAAAGAATCGCCGACAATGCCGATATCATTGTTAACGGCTATGCTTTTACCAAGATCGCGTCAGGCGTTCAAGTTGTGAATCTCGAACGCTCGACTGCTTGCGTTTTTGGCTCGGACGATTCCGTAATCGAAACCAGCATGGACGACATCGAGCTGGAGATTGTTACAGATTATTATAAGCGCAACAAGAGATTTATAGAGGATTAAACAGACAAAGCAATTATCAACCAGACCAAGTAAACGACAAACAATAATCATGGAAACAGGCATTCTTTCCCTGCAGGACATCGCCGCATGCGTTACGCCTCTTGCTAAAAAATACAAGATTGCGGAGGTGTACGTTTTTGGCTCCTACGCTCGAAATGAAGCAACGTCCGAAAGCGACGTTGATTTCCTTGTATTCGGCGGCAAAGACTTCAAATTGACATCCATTTTCGCCTTTGCAGAAGACATCCGCAATACCATTCAAAAAAACGTTGACGTTTTTGAAATTCATGAAATCAACGTCGACAGCCCGTTCTATAAACGCATCATGAAAGAAAGGGTATTGTTAGCATGAAATATACAGACTATCAACGACTGCAAAAGATCTATGAAAATATATCCAAATTGCAGGAATACATTTCGCAGCAGAATGTTACTAAAGACGACCTGTTAAACGATTACGCGTTGCAATGGCTTGTTACAACGCCATTATACAACATTGGCGAACACGTATACAATATTTCAGATGCGTATAAAAATAGTCATCCTGAAATACCGTGGTCTATGATTGCAGGACTTCGACATCGGCTCGTTCACGATTACGAGGGAACAAACTGGAATATCATTGCGTTAGTTGTATTCGATGAATTGCCCGTTTTAGCAAAACAGATTAAAAAGCTGTTGTAATCAATTGCTGCCAACGTAATTTCATTTTAGAAGTTTTTTTAACACGAAAGACACGAAAAGGAACGAAAACAACGAAAGGATTCTATTAAATTCATAATTCTTTCGTTTATTTCGATTATTTCGTGTTTTTCGTGTTTAAATATTCAATGATGCGCGAGAAATTATCGAATTGTCAATTAACCAATCGGTGAATATCTGTATTTTCCCGGGGGCTTACGCACCCCGGCTCGCCAAAACCCGTGTGCGGACTGACCTGCGTAAACGCCAGGGACTTTAACGCTGAAGCTGCTTTTCAAAGACTTCCGTAATCTTGCCGATAACTCGTTCCAGTTCCTCGTCTTTTTTCTGCGGCTGGGAGTTGGCTTCATCGATCGCAACCTGAATCGCCGTCGACAGGTCGGAAAGCATTTCCTTCATGGCTTTAATCACGAGGACGGGAAATCCGTAGTCGATTTCAGCGTTCTGAGTCTTGTAATCGACTTCCTGATAGCGTTCTTCATACGTTCTGACTCGCGTCGAATCCTTTTCTTCATACGGGACGTAACGAACGCAATCTTTCATGACGTTTTCCATCGGCATGATATACGCCGGTCGGCCGTCAATCTCCCCGTTGGGGACGTGACTTTTATTTTCTGTTGGGAGTTTGTTCACAAGAGCGGTTAACGTACCCAAAACGTCCTGCAAGGCGCGGAGCTGCGGGACGGTCAGGTCCGCCTGAATTCCAGCAAACTCAAAGCGGCCTTTATTCACCGAATTCGCCTGCTGACGCGCGCCATGCTGAGCCACGACTTCACGAATAATCTGGAACACCTGACTCGCCAAAGATTCCGGCGTGTCGACAAGCCAGGACGTCCGCTGGACGGTCTCCATCTTTCCTTTCGCGTTATATCGAATCTGACGCACTTCCTGCGCCCGAATCGACTGAATCAGTTCCTGCGCCTTGGCAAGTTCGCGTTTCTGTTTTGTAAAAGTCGTTTGAATGCTCATAACTGTTCTCCCATTGATGATTTGTTGAATAACAAAAAATGGCGCTTCCGGCAAGTCCGTACTTGAGAGCTAAAATATGGTTTATTTAGGGACTATTAAGTCCCACACGGAAAACACGGATGAAACGGATTTACACCGATTGTTTATTTTTCATACTTGCATTATTGGCAAGACTTGATTTCCTTTATATTTTTAATAAATGTATTTTAGTCGATGATTTATGAACTTAAATTAACCAATCAGTGAATATCCGTTTAATCCGTCAAATCCGTGAACGGACTGACCTGCTCAAAAACTGTTAGGTACGCAGTTACCGGATGAGTCCAAAAAAATGGAATCGTTTATCACCTGCAATGCACAGATGAGTGAAGATTTCTCTTCAGCGAAAGGCTTAACCCGCCAGACAGCTGAAACCGAAGCTTCTTCGTCCGTTGGGTCGGAACTCCGCCACCGTGAACGTCCAATCCGCTTTTCGCCCGCGAACGAACGAAAAGCAGAAAAACATTGCAACGTCCACTACTTACATGACTCCCGCGTTTACTAAAAGTCTCCCTGTTTCATCCGTAGACCCACAGGAAAAACTCACCGCCTTCGCCCAGTCAGGGTTCAAGCATGACCAGAGGCCACTCGGTTGATTTCCGCACTTACGACCGTAACGCCGTCGCTCGCAAAAAAATAAATTTTCCTGATGTCCCAAAAAGCGCCGCCCTCGCCAAAAACAATAGAAAAGAAATCTGCTTTATCCCATCTGCGGTAAACAATTTTACTGGCGGTAAAAAATATTACCGCGTAGTAAAAAATTTTACCGCGTCCGGGTCCCTGTCGTCGTTGATAAAAGACATACTCTTATCACCAACTCCAGGTTATTTAAGCCTGAATTCTTCACTCTTCAATGCGCGTTCGCCACTTTGGGACAAGATGGCGAACGCTCGGGCGGACTATTCGCTTTTAGGACTTCAATATTCGTTCTTGAATAACTTACAGAATTCGATATTCTGCCTGCAATTTTATTCCTTGAACAGACTTTTTGTTCGAAACCATCTCACAGTTCACAGTAAACTGATTCCTGCTCAACAATTTCTTTTCGTAAAACGATTCCATCTGCACTGAACTTCGCGAAGAAATCCAGTACAGGCGCCCTCCCAAAAACGACGTTTTTGAATAGGTTGCGTTTATATTATAACATAGGACAAATGCGTTGTCAAGGAGTTTTAAAAAGGGATTTTCAGGAAAGGGACGCGCCCATTTTTACAGTTTTTTCGGGGTTCCTCCTTGTACAGTCCAAGATGATGTGTACAATAGTACTTATTAGAACATAGAGAACTGCAAACGCGGTTCTGACGCTTTAACCTAATACCAACCCTATTCCCTAAACCATGACATCAGAAAAGCAGGAACCTGCTGCGGATTTCACGCTTCGTGATTTTCAGCAGTTAATTAAAGACATGTACTACGAGAAGGACGTCGAACGCGGAGCGGAGGGCACGTTTATGTGGCTCATGGAAGAAGTCGGCGAGCTGGCGGCGGCGATTCGCGGGAGCAAAAAGCACGAGCTCGGCCCGGAATTCGCCGACGTTCTGGCGTGGCTGATGACAATCGCCAACGTCAAAGGAATCGACCTGACGGAAGAAGTCCATAAAAAGTACGGCTGCGGCTGCCCCGGCTGCGGTCAGTTCCACTGCGTCTGCCCGAACTCCGATAAACCGTAACGGTAGTATATTTCAACGTCTTTGAGCGTCCCGTTAAGACATGAATATTGCTATGAAGTTAGACCGTTTGCCCGTTTTGACAAACGGTCTAGAATATTTTATTCTAAATCAAAAATCCTGAATCCCAAAGCAGTCGAGATCGCCGCGCGTGAATTATTCTCCCGATTCCTCTTTATCGTCTTGTTCTTCCTTCTGCTGGCGTTTCCTTTTTTCCGTCTGCCGACGCTCCCAATCCTCCGCCTGTTGACGCTCCCATTCTTCCCATTCTTTGTTTGTTTGCTGAATACATTCTATAGATTTCTGTTCCATATCCTCATTCTCTTCAAGATATTCATTATAGCGTTCTTTTCCTTGTTCAATAATTGACCGTACTTTAGGCGGAACCCCACATTTCTGACGAAACAGTAATTCTGGTCGTTCAGGAATGAACAGATGATTGATTCCAAACGAGTTTTCATTAAATGCAATCATAACAGGGAAATACATTACCAGTTTCGGCGGATAAAAACTGCACCATGATCCAAACGGAAGCTGCCAGTATGAATGCCATCGAACGGGAGCAAAACATAAAGGAGCAGGCATAACGGGAGGAAACATTATTGCATTGGTTATTTTAATGTCATTGTCCTCTTTAGATATTTGATTGCCATCAGCGTCCTGTAATATGAAATTTAGATAAACGCACCCGTCTTTTATATTAGGGTCTAACCATACAACCAATTTTTCTCCTGTAGAACATTTGTATTCCCAGACGCCGTTTTTTTCGTTAAGCGTAAACAAACCATCGTTTTCTGAAAAACGAACCCGAAAAACAGATTTTTTCTTTGCCATGCAAAATCCTCCAAAAATTTAAAACAAAAAAAGCTCCGTCCAGAACACGCTGTCCCGGCGGGTAATTATTACATACGAATAACAAGATTGGATTATAGCAAAAAATTTGGAAATTTTCCAAAAAAGAATCAAAAAAACTGCCCGGGAGCTTTTGACGTCTCCCGGGGTTCATTCCTCCAAAACGTGTTTTATACAATCCGCGTTGAAACTCGACAGAATTCATCGGCGGTCAGCTGTTACAGAGCGTTCTGACCGCCTGCGGGCGCAGATTAGTACATTCCGCCCATGTCCGGCGCGGCGGGCGCAGCGGATTCCGGCTTTGGCTTTTCAGCAATCAAAGCGTCGGAGGTGAGCAGCATGGACGCAACGGACGCAGCGTTCTGCAGCGCGGTGCGGGTAACCTTGGTCGGGTCGATAACGCCCGCGGCGACGAGGTCTTCGTAAACGCCGGTTGCAGCGTTGTAGCCGTTGTTGCCTTCGGATTCAGAAACCTTTTCGCAGACGATTCCGCCATCCATGCCGGCATTGTCGGCAATTTGAGTCAAAGGAGCCTTGCAAGCGCGAAGAATGATGCTGTAGCCGATCTTTTCGTCTTCAGTCATCTTCTTGTCAGGCGCGCAGGAGCTTGCCGCACGAACCAGAGCAACGCCGCCGCCGGGCAGGATGCCTTCTTCTACAGCTGCGCGGGTCGCGTTGAGGGCGTCTTCGACGCGCATCTTCTTCTGCTTCATTTCGGACTCGGTTGTAGCGCCAACGTTGACTTTGGCAACGCCGCCGACCAGTTTCGCCAGTCGTTCTTCGAGCTTTTCCTTGTCGTAGTCGGAAGTCGCCTTTTCGATTTCGCGGCGAAGCTGTTCAACTCTCGCCTTGATGTCAGCCGACTTGCCAGCGCCGTCGATGATAGTCGTGTTGTCTTTATCGACAGTAATCTTCTTGGCGCGACCGAGGTCAGCCAGAGTAATGTTTTCGAGCGTCTTGCCGAGGCTTTCAAAAATAGCCGTTCCGCCGGTCAGAATGGCAATGTCTTCCAGCATGGCCTTGCGGCGATCGCCGTAGCCGGGAGCCTTAACGGCGCAGACCTTGAACGTGCCGCGCAGACGGTTGATAACCAGCGTAGCCAACGCTTCGCCGTCGATGTCTTCAGCAATGATCAACAACGGTTTGCCAGACTGAACGACCGCTTCCAGAATCGGGAGCATGTCTTTGATGTTGGTGATTTTCTTTTCGTAAACCAGAACGTAGGCGTCTTCCAGTTCGCAGACCATCTTCTGAGGATCGGTAATGAAGTACGGAGACAGGTATCCGCGATCGAACTGCATGCCTTCGACCCATTCGACGTCCATCTTGAGGGACTTGCCTTCATCGACGGTAATAACGCCGTCTTTGCCGACTCTTTCCATGGCGTCTGCCAGCAGGTCGCCGATTTCTCTGTCGTTATTGGCGGCAATGGATCCAACCTGAGACATCTCTTTTTTCGTTTTAATGGCAATGGACATTTCAGACAATCTGGCAACGATGTCTTCTACAGCTCTGTCCATACCGCGTTTGAGCTGAAGCGGATTGACGCCGGAAACGACGGCTTTAAGTCCTTCGTTGAAGATGGCTTCCGCCAAAATGGTAGCGGTGGTTGTGCCATCGCCGGCAACGTCGTTGGTTTTAGAAGCGACTTCGCGAACCATTCGGGCGCCCATGTTTTCGTAGACGTCTTCCAGATCAATTTCCTTGGCGACGGTAACGCCGTCCTTGGTTACCAGCGGAGCGCCGAAGCTCTTCTGAATAATAACGTTGCGACCTCGCGGTCCGAGCGTAACCTTAACCGCTTTAGCCAACTTTTCAACGCCGCGGCGCATCGCATCGCGCGCTTCCTGATTGAACGCAATCATCTTAGCCATTGTATATGTTCTCCTGTTGTGTTGATGTTAAAATTGGGGAAGTAATAACGCCTTTGGACGTCAGTTTATTCGATTACCGCCAGAACGTCTGACTCGAACATGATCAGCAGGTCGCGATCGTAGCCCTTGACGTCGATGCCGGCGTACGAGGTGAACAGAACGCGGTCGCCCGGCTTAACCTGGAACGTGGAACGAGAGCCGTCCTTGAGCAATTTGCCGTTTCCAACCGCCAGAACGACGCCGCGAGACGGTTTTTCTTTAGCGGAATCCGGCAGAACGATGCCGCCGGCAGTTACCGTGTTGCTGTCTTCGCGTTCGACAAGAATATGTTCTCCGAGAGGCTGAAGGTCGATGGATTTTACCGCTGCTTTTTTAGCCATGTCTAAAACTCCTTTACAGACTTGCGTTAAATGGGTTATGTAATATATTGGTTTACTGTTGGAATTGGCGTTATTTATTGTATGGGAGAAATCAACATTTCGCCCCAGCGCCAATCTGGCGCCAAAAATAACGTTGTACCCTTAAAGTGCAAATTTTATGCCAATCGGTATTCGCCAACAAAAAAGACCCAATCCCAACGTATATTAACGCAAACCCAATATTAACAGAATTCTTAGACTTTTTCCCTCTGCCAATTTGGCAGAAGGAGAAATGACGTATTGAACTACTCTCGCGTTTATTGAGTTAGGAATTAGGAGTGAGGAGTGAGGAGTTTCGCAAGCGCTCATCTTGGGGACGCGCTTTGCACTTTAGGTGAGCGCTTTGCGCTTCGGAGGGTCGGCGTCCGCGCCGACCGCAGGCGTCCCCGCCTGCATTCGCCGTTAGGCGAACAAAACGGGTTGTATAAGCGCCAGTAAAATCTCACGCGGAGCCGCGGAGATGCGGAGGACGTTCGCAAAGAAATGAAAGGCGGTAATGGAGCGACCATCGGGAGCGAAATTACGCATTCGCCGTTAGGCGAACAAAACGTTTGTCCTGCGTACGCACAACGGTGAGCCGGCACGCGGCAGTCCCCTGCCGCATTGCTG